>JALYMB010000001.1 GCA_030773935.1 Actinomycetota bacterium
GTGTTCCTGCTCCTGCTGGCGATCCGGTTCCGGCACCGGTTCGCGCGGCTCACGCCCGGGCTCAACGTGATCGCCGGCGTCCTGGTGGTGATGAACCTGGTGCCGATCGCGATCGCCGGCCCGCACAGCGGCGCCGGGGCCGTGGGCTCCGATGTCCACCTCACGGTGCCGGCGCATCCTCGCGACGTGTACTACCTCATCTTCGACCGCTACGCCGACGAGGTGACGCTGCGGGACCGTTACCACTACGACAACACCCCGTTCCTCACCTCGCTCGGTGATCGCGGCTTCGACGTGGTGACCGAAGCGGTCGCGAATTACCCGAGGACCGCCCACTCACTCGCCTCGTCGCTCAACATGTCGTTCCTGGACGGGCTCGTCCGGCAGCAGGGCGAGGACTCCGACGACTGGGGACCGATCTACGCCGGCCTGAAGGACTTCCGCGTCGCGCGCGCGCTCACCTCGATCGGCTACACGTACGACCACATCGGCTCGTGGTGGGCGCCCACGAACGAGGATCCCAGCGCCGACCGCAACTACGTCCACGGGCAGGGAGAGTTCGCGCAGACGCTCGTCGACACCACGATCTGGCCCACGCTGAGCGGCACCGTGCACCTCTCCAAGCAGGCCGACGCGCCGTTCACGCAGCATCAACGGGTCGCGTACCAGTTCGGGGCGCTGAACGAGATCGCCGCCGATCCGCGGCCGACCTTCACGTTCGCCCACTTCACGCTGCCGCACCCGCCGTACGTATTCGACGCCGAGGGTCACTACGTGGTCCCCGAGCAGTTCGGCGGCGGGTCCGACGCGGCCTACCTCGAGCAGCTCAAGTACACGAACGATCGGATCCTGCAGATGGTCGACTCACTGGTGGCGGGGCCCGACGGGTCCGACCCCATCGTGGTCATCCAGTCCGACGAGGGACCGCACCCGTACCGACTCGATGCCGACGAGGATTCGTTCGAATGGCCGGAGGCGACCGACACCGAGCTCGGGGAGAAGTTCCGGATCCTCGACGCCCTCTACCTCCCGGGCGAGGGCGCCGGTGCCGAGCTCGAGTCGTTCACGCCGGTCAACACGTTCCGGATCGTCTTCGACCGGTACTTCGGCGCGGACCTGCCCCTGCTGCCCGACCGGTCATGGGTGTACCAGGACACGGGCCACCCCTACCGGTTCACGGAGATCACCGGCCGGCTGTCGACGCTTCAGGCCTGAGTCGCTCCGGCGTCGCCTCGCCGACGGCCTCCAGCAGCCAACGCTCGACGTAGCGCACGAGGTCGGAGCCGAAGACGCGCTCGGGCGCCAGGTTCAAGGTTCGCTTCGCGGCGTGGTAGCCGGCTCCGAACACGCGCTGGTCCAGGTCGAGCAGCAACGTGTCGTCGATCGACACCGGCGTCAGCCGAACCTCCTTCTTGTACGTCGTGATCTCCTGCACGCCCAGGCGCGCCGCCGTGATGCGGAGGGAGGCGACGGCGAAGAGGGTCTCGACCTCGGTCGGAAGCGCGCCGTATCGGTCCTGCGTCTCGGCGCGGACGGCGGCGAGCTGCTCGTGGTCGCCGGCGGTGGAGATCCGCCGATACAGATCCAGGCGCAGCGCTTCCTGTGCCACCCAGCCCGGGGGCACGAACGCCTTCACGGGCAGGTCGATGCGCAGCTCCTTCTCCTCGACCGGCGGCCGGCCCTGGAGCTCCTGCACGGACTCTTGGAGGATGCGCACGTATGTGTCGAATCCGACGGCGGCGATGTGGCCGTGCTGCTCGGCGCCCAGCATGTTGCCCGCACCGCGCAGCTCCAGGTCGCGCATCGCGATCCGGAAGCCGCTGCCGAGGGCCTGGTGCCGCGCGATCGCGGTGAGCCGCTCGTGAGCCTCCTCGGTGAGCTCGCGCTGCGGCGGGAAGAACAGGTACGCGAAGGCGCGCTCGGCGCTGCGCCCCACCCGCCCGCGGAGCTGGTACATCTGCGCCAGGCCCATGAGGTCGGCACGATCGACGATCAGCGTGTTGGCGTTCGGAACATCGAGGCCGGATTCGATGATGACGGTGCAGACCAGGACGTCGGCCTCGCGATCCCAGAACTTCACCATCTGCTTCTCCAGGGCGTCCTCGTCCATCTGGCCGTGCGCGATCACGACACGTGCGTCGGGCAGCTGCTCCTGCAGCCACTCCGCCTGGCGGTCGATCGTGGCCACGCGGTTGTGGACCCAGAAGACCTGTCCCTCGCGGAGGAGCTCGCGCCGCACGGCACCGATCGCCAGGCCTTCGTCGTAGCTGCCGACGAAGGTCAGCACCGGCTGGCGGTCCTCGGGCGGGGTGTCCACGGTGCTCATGTCCCGGATGCCGGTGAGCGCCATCTCGAGCGTGCGGGGAATCGGCGTGGCGGTCATCGTCAGCACGTCCACATGCGCTCGGAACTGCTTCAGGCGCTCCTTGTGCGCCACGCCGAACCGCTGCTCCTCGTCCACGATCAGCAGACCGAGGTCCTTGAACACCACGTCCTTCGAGATCAGCCGGTGCGTGCCGATCACGACGTCGACGGCGCCCTTCTGGAGGTCCTCGAGCACCTGCTTCTGCTCGGCCGGCGACACGAAGCGAGAGAGCATGCGAACCTTCACCGGATACGGGGCGTAGCGTTCGCTGAACGTGATGAGGTGCTGCTCGGCAAGGATGGTCGTCGGCACCAGCACGGCGACCTGCTTGCCCTCCATCACGGCCTTGAACGCGGCGCGCACGGCGATCTCCGTCTTGCCGAAGCCCACGTCACCGCAGATCAGACGGTCCATGGGCTCGGGCAGCTCCATGTCGCGCTTGACCTCCTCGATCGTGGTGAGCTGGTCGGTCGTCTCCTCGTGCGGGAACGCGTCCTCCAGCTCGTGCTGCCAGGGCGTGTCGGGGCCGAAGGCGTGGCCGGGCACGGACATACGCACGGTGTAGAGACGCACCAGCTCGCCGGCCATGTCCTTCACGGCGCGCCTGACCTTCGTGGTGGCCCGCGCCCAGTCGCTCCCTCCCAGACGGTGCATCCGCGGCGCGTCGCCGCCCAAGTACTTCGCCACCATCCCGACCTGATCGCTCGGCACGAACAGCTTGTCCTTCTGCGCGTACTCCAGGATCAGGTAGTCGCGTTCGGAGCCGGCCAGCGCCCGGTGCGTGATGCCTGCGTAGCGGCCCACGCCGTGGATCCGGTGCACCGCGAAGTCGCCGGGCTCCAGCTCCTGTGCGAGGGCATCGGTGCGGCGTCGGGAGAACCGCGGCGCAGATCTCGTGTGCCGGCGGGAGCCGAAGATGTCCTCCTCGGTCGCGACCGCGAGCTTCCCCGGCGCGAACACGAAGCCGTTGGCGAGGGGCGCCTCGGCCGTCACCAGGGCGCCGTCCAGGTTGCGGGGGAGGACCTCCTTCACGCGCTCCAACGAGCCGTGACCGCGCGCGGTGACAACAAGCCTGTGGCCGCGGTCGGCCAGATCGCCCAGACGGAGCGCAAGCTCTGCCGGGTTCCCCTGCGCGGACCCCCAGTCCCGGAGCCCCAGGTCGATCCCCTCCGTGAAGCCGGTGAGGTCCAGGAC
>JALYMB010000002.1 GCA_030773935.1 Actinomycetota bacterium
GCCCACACGCGTGCCGTGGAGGCGAGCGGCCGCTCGGTCTGGACGCCCCGCGACACGCCCGAGCCCGGACTGAGGATCGCGTTCGTCGCTGACCCGGACGGGAATCTCGTGGAGCTGCTTTCCAGCGATGAGGAAGCTCCTCCGACCTAACGAATCGAACATGCGCACGCGGTTAGGTAACCCATGATGTACTGGAGCCGTGGACACCGCAGAGCTTGAATGGATCGCGTGGACTAACCCGATCACCACCGCGTTCGGCGCGGAGGTCGCGGCCTCGGACCTGTCGGGCCGCACCGTGGCGTGTCACCAGCACATCACACCCAACAACATCTGCATCGTCGGCCCGCTCCTCCAGGCCGGGGCCCGAGTCCGAATGGCGCCATGCAACCCGGACAGCACCGACGACCGCACCGCAACGCACCTCGCCTCGATGGGCGTCGAGATCCGCGGCCACGCCGGCATGTCTGCCGTCGAGCACGCCGACGCACTGGCTTGGCTCGCGAACGAACCAGCCGACGCGCTGTGCGACATGGGCGGTGAGTTGATCGTGACAACAGCAGCAGCGGCCCACCGGCCCGCCGGTGCGCTCGAGGCCACCACGACCGGCTTGCACCGCCTGGCCGGCCTCGATATCCCATTCCCGGTCTTGGACTGGAACGGGATCGCGCTCAAGGATCTCATTCACAATCGGCATCATGTCGGCGCCGAGACCTGGCCGGCGTTCACGGCGATAACGGGCCTGTCGCTGTACGGCCGCGAGATCGTCGTGGTCGGGTTCGGCCCCGTTGGTCAGGGCGTTGCGCTGCGCGCTCGCGATCTGGGCGCCAACGTCACGGTGGTCGACCTCGACCCGGTTCGCTTAATCGAGGCGCAGCACCACGGCTGCCGTGTCGCCGACTTCGATGACGCCGTTCGTCGAGCCAGCGTGGTTGTCACCGCGACCGGTTTCGATGGCGTAGTCGGACCGGCACAGATCGAGCGCCTCGCCGACGGCGCGATCCTCATGAACGTCGGCCACAGCCACCGTGAGATCGACGTCGACTGGCTGAATCAGCACCCCCACACCGACCTGCGTCGACATCTCGAACGGTATGAAGTGAACGGCCGACGCGTGCATCTGCTCAACCGGGGCAGCCTCGTGAACTTGGCGGCCGGTCTGGGCACTGGAGCACCGCAACTGTTCGACCCCTTCGCGGCGATCATGCTGCTCGGTCTCGACGCGATCCTCAAGGGGCGTATCGCCGACCTAGCCGCGGGTGTGCAGCGGTACCCCGCCCAACTCGAAACCAGAGTCGCTCGAGCCCTGGTCGAAAGCACCTGCGATTGAGGTGACACACCAGCCAGTACGGCAACACGTGCGCTTGCGTGAGGGCGGGCGGGTGCCCCGGATTCCCGTGCGCGACCAGCCGCTCGAGGAGGATGGAGTAGCGCGCTCTGCGATCTTGCAGGCGGCGATGTTATGTGGCCGAGGGCGAGTCTAGGCCCGTTTGGACCGCGGCTCCTCTTCCGCTACCGACTGTTCGTCGGGCCGGAAACCGTGAACACATTGAACCCAGCTCATGCGCGGGACGGATGCGCGCCGCTCAGGGTCGCGGTAGGGACCGCCATTGCTGGCGGCCCCCCGCGCAGATCCCGGCGTGCGCGTTTAACGCACCGGGCTCCTGCCTTGGGTTTTGGCGTTGAAGCGGACGTTGGGCCAAGGGTGCAGGATGCGGGGTTGGGGGAGCCATCGGTCTTCGAGGAGACGCATCCGTTGCCGGGTCACTTGGCCTTTCTGGCTGCGACGTTGGAGCGTGTGCCGCCAGTGGCGCGTGACCTCTCTGTTGAACGCACGGAGCGCCTGGCTGTTGTCTGGCACGGCGAAGTAGGCGAGGTGTCCTCGCACGACCCGGCCGAGCCATTCGCCCTGTTCGGGGACGGGTAGATGCATTCGTTCGCGCAGCTCGGTCTTGATCGCGCTGAGCTTCGTTCGCATCCGCTTCTTGCTCGTGACCCGCTTGAGCTTGAACCGTCCACCCCGGTCTTTCGCGCACATGTGCGTGAAGCCGAGAAAGTCGAACGTCTCGGGCTTGCGGAGGCCCTGTGCCTCTCGGTCGCGGGCGGCGAACCGTCCGAACTCGATCAGCCGGGTCTTGTCGTCGTTCAGCTCCAGGTTGAACTGCGCAAACCGTTCGCGCAGGTCGGCCCAGAACCGTTCGGCGTCGTCACGATGCTGGAAGCCCATCACGATGTCGTCAGCGAACCGCACGACGACCATGTCGCCGCGCGCATGCCGCTGCCGCCACTGACGAACCCAAAGGTCGAACACGTAATGGAGGTAGACATTCGCGAGAAGCGTCGAGACCGACGCGCCCTGCGGTGTCCCCTCCACCGTCTCCGACCACACCCCATCCTCTACGACCCCCGCCTTCAACCACTTCTGGATCAGGCGGAGCACCCTCTTATCCGCGATCCGGTGCTCGATGAACCTCACAAGCCACGAGTGATCAAGGCTCGTGAAGAAGTCGCGGATGTCCGCGTCGAGCACCCAGTTCACCTTCCCGCCCGTGATCCCGACAAATAAGGCGTCCAGCGCGTCATGCGGTGAACGGCCCGGCCGGAACCCGTACGAGAACCCCAGGAAGTCCTCCTCGTACACAGCGTTCAGCACCTCCACCAGCGCCCGCTGGACGATCTTGTCCTCCAACGCAGCGACCCCGAGCGGCCGCAACCGCCCGTCCGGCTTCGGGATAAACACCCGCCGAGAAGGCCTCGCCCGGTAAGCGCCCCCATGGGCACGAGCATGAAGATCCCGGAGGTTTTCCTCCAGGGCCTGCCCGTAGTCCTGCCACGTCACCCCGTCAACGCCCGGCGCAGCGCCCGGCCGTATCGCCCGGTACGCCACCTCCAACCGCTCGACGGTCACGTGATGCAGGAGCGCCGTGAACCGCACCTCCCTGTCCTTCCGCGCCACCTGGCGCACGCGATCCAGATCACTTGACACGCCCAGTCCGGCACTGAGTCCGGCGCGTGGTTCGCTGGCCGCGTTCCCCTTGGCTGGCCGCCTTCCCTCCTCCACCTCCGCAGCCGCCGAAACGGCCTTGTTCGGTGGACTCACCGGTACTACGCGGCCATCCGACTTCCCGTGGTCGTGCATCAAGGGCTTACCGCCGAAGCGTTCCCCTCACGGCCCGCCCCCGCTGATATGCCACCCCGCGAACCCCTAAGGGACGGGGCATCGCCAGCGAGCACGGGCGACCACGGGATCTCCCGGTTCTCAGCATGGAGAGCTTCGTACATGCCCAGGTTCTCCGACCGCGCGGGATCCGCCAAGCAGCTCGCGCTAACGCTGCCCGCGGCATGGCCTTCCGCCAATGTCCAGGACGTCAGCACCCCGGATTCATGTTCCATTACGCGGCTCAATAGCCCAGCCTGCACGACCCCTACCGACGCTTCGCCGCCGCCCTCACGAACGGCCGACGCACGGCTCAGGGCCGACGAACGGATCGCTACTCCATCGTCGTAGAGCAACTCTCATCTCCTTCTCCATGCCGGTTGTCCGGCGCTTTCGGACATTCGCGAACTGTGGCGCAGGCGACTCCCCACGAGCGCCACTTCAAGTGATCCGAGCAGGAGCCGATAATCGCCTCGTGGGGACAAGGTCGCGATATGCGGCGCTCGGAGCCGTCCTGCTCTTGGCGCTCATGGTCTTCGTGATCGTCATCGGCGCACCGCTGTGGCTGGAGGTAGTCGCGCTAGCCCTTGGAGGTGTCGTTTGGTTCCGGTATCGGTGGATCACGGGGGTTCGCGAAGAACACCACGCGGCCGTCGCGCGAGGGCGAGCCAAGGGACTTGCAGATCGCGAGCGGCGCGAAGCGAAGAAGCGGCGTAAGCGCGAGTAGTCCCTTGTCGGAGGACATTCCCGCACTGGCGCACCCCACCGTGGTCCAGTGCGACATGGCATCAGAGCCTCAAGTTGCCAGCCGTACAGTTCCAGATCATGAAGGCGGCGATTTACACCAGGTACGGCCCACCCGAAGTCGTTCGGATCACAGAAGTGGACAAGCCGGAAGCAAGCGAGAACGAGGTGCTCGTCAAGGTCGACGCGACGACGGTGAATCGGACGGACTGCGGCTACCGGGCGGCCAAGCCCTTCATCTTGAGGTTCTTCACCGGGCTCAGGAGGCCGAAACGGGGGGTCCTCGGGACTGAGTTCGCGGGAGAGGTCGAGACGGTCGGCGGCGGCGTCACCTCCTTGGCGGTGGGCGACAGGGTGTTCGGGTATGTCGAGGGCCCGTTCGGCGCGCATGCCGAATACGTGGCGACCCGCGAAGACGCTTCGGTTGCGACCATGCCAGCGAACTCGAGCTTCGAGGAGGCCGCCGCAAGTACTGAAG
>JALYMB010000003.1 GCA_030773935.1 Actinomycetota bacterium
ATCTGAAATGGGCTGCCTGTTCGCGATCCTCGCGCTCATCACACCGCGGTTCGTGATCCTCATGCTGTGGATCTTCACCCACTACCTCGCTACGGCCTACGGGAGTTGGTTCTGGCCGACGCTCGGCTTCTTCGTCGCGCCGACCACGACGCTCGCCTACGCGGTCGCACGCAACGACCTCTCGACCGCAAGCGGCGGGATCACGGCGGCCGGAACGCTGGTGATCGTCATCGGCGTGCTGATCGACATCGGGCTGATCGGCGGCGGCGCCCGCAGCCGGCGCCGATGAGCACCTGATGGGAATACGCGAGACCCTTCGGGTCGTTCCGCCGGGCACAGACCGAACGGAGGATCCCGGATGCCCGCACTGACGCCCATCGACGCCACGATCCTGCCGCGCGTCGATCCAGCCGAGGGCGAGCCCAGCCGCCCGGTCGTCGACGTCGTCGACGCGCCATCGTTCCTCGAGGGCGAGGGGTTCAAGGTCCGGCGAGCGACCGCCGGCATCAACCTCAGCCTCGCCGACCCGTTCCTGATGCTCGATCACATGGGGGCGGTGGAGTACGCGCCCGGCGAGGCCAAGGGGGCGCCGGACCATCCCCACCGGGGGTTCGAAACCGTGACCTACATGATGGACGGGAAGATCCGCCACCGTGACTCCTTCGGCGGTGGTGGCATCATCACCGACGGCGCCACGCAATGGATGACCGCAGGCTCCGGCGTCGTGCACAGCGAGATGCCGACTGAGGACCTCTTGCAGGGCGGCGGGCTCTTCCATGGCGTCCAACTGTGGGTGAACCTCCCGGCGGCGCAGAAGTGGACACCGCCTGCCTACCAGGACCTCGAGCCCACGCAGATCGGACTGGTGACGTCCGAGGACGCCGGGGCGGTCGTCCGGCTGATCGCCGGTGACCTCGGGGGCATGAGCGGCCCCGGGGTGACGCGGACGCCGATCACCTACGCCCACGCCACCTTGGCGCCTGGCGCGCGACTGCGGACGAGATGGCGCCCCGAGTTCAACGCGCTCGCTTACGTGCTGTCGGGACGTGGCGACGTCGGCGCCGACCGTCGGCCGATCCACGAGGGTCAGCTGGCCGTGTTCGGCAGCGGATCCGCGATCGAGCTCGGGTCCGACTCGACGCAGGACGAGAAAGACCGGGTCGGGGTGGAGGTGCTGCTGCTCGGCGGCTTACCGATCCGCGAGCAGGTCTCCTGGTACGGCCCCTTCGTGATGAACACGAAGGAAGAGATCATCGACGCGATCGAGGACTACCAGGCCGGCCGGATGGGCTCGATCCCGCCCGGGCTCAGCAGGACCTGACCTCAGAAGCGGTTGCGCATCGACTCGGCCGCCGTCTCGAAGTACGCCTCGAGAGCCTGTCGGATGTCGGGTTCCGGTTCGAGCGACGCGACGGCCGCCCGCATGTGGGTCAGCCAATGGTCTCGCTCCTCGGGTCCGATCGCGAACGGGGCGTGACGCATCCTCAGCCTGGGGTGCCCTCGCTGATCCGAGTACGTCGGCGGGCCTCCCCAGTACTGGGCGAGGAACAGCGACAGATGCCGGCGCGCGGCGGCGAGATCCTCCGGATGGGGGTAGAGGCGCAGCAACACCGGATCGCCCTCGACCCCGTCGTAGAACCGGTCGACGAGCCGCTCGAAGAACGGCAACCCGCCGACCCGTTCATACACGCTGATCGCCGGGGCGGACACCGAACGAGTGTACGGACGTCCATGGCGAACCCGTGCGAGGATGGGCCCTCGTCGTCGAGGGAGGGCGCCATGAGCGAGAGCATCTACCGGGTCACCGAGGTGATCGGGACGAGCACCGATTCGTGGGAGGACGCCGCCAAACACGCCGTGGAGACCGCCGCGGCGACGCTCCGGGACCTTCGGGTCGGTGAGGTCGTCAAGCTGGACGTCACGATCGACGCGGGGCACGTGACGCACTACCGCGCCAGGGTCGCCATCTCGTTCAAGTACGAGCACGGCAACTAGTTCCCGGCCGTAGACGGCCGAAGCTTGTCCCCTGAACGGCGCCTCCGGCGGCAACCGCGGACCGAGACCATCGACTGATTGCGCGCCTCCGACCGCTCGGAGACACTTGTGCCGCTTTCGTCCCGAGGGGCTCGGACCGATGCAGAACAGGGTGAAGCGGCGCTGCGTGGCGTTGCTCGTGACCGCGGGACTCCTCGCCGTCCCGATCGCGGCGCCGGCGGCCGCTTCCCCTCACCGCCCCGACCACGCGTCCAACCACGGACACGCGCTCGTCGACCGGAACCGCGACCATCTCTCGGACGGGCTCGATGCGAAGCTCGCGCACGCGGATCCGACGAAGCGGATCGACGTCGTCGCCACGTTCGCCGACCGCGGCTCGATGCGAGGGGCTCGCCGAGACCTCGGACGCGTGGACACGACGTTCTCGTTGATCCCCGGGTTCGCCGCCCGGCTCACGCCGGGACAGGTCCGGTCGATGGCGCACCGCCCAGGCGTCTTGCGCGTTGAGCAGAACTTCACGATCCGCGCGCTCGATGACGCCGCCAACCGCGACTTCGGGGTCACGGCTGCGCAGAACACCTACTCGGCGACCGGCGCCGGGACGGAGGTCTGCGTCGTCGACACCGGTGTTGATCCCAACCACGAGCAGCTCGACTCGAAAATGCCGATCCCGTGGGTCGACTACATCAACGGCAGTTCGACCCCCTACGACGACTACGGCCACGGCACGAGCGTGGCGTCTATCGCCGTTGGCGATGGGGTCGGCCCCGGTCCGATCGCCGGACTGATGAAGGGTGTCGCTCCGGCGGCCGATCTGTCGGCGGCGAAGGTCCTCGATGCGACCGGATCGGGCGACGACTCCCTCGGCATCCTCGGGATCCAGTGGTGCGCGAACCGGGCGAGCGTCGACGTGATCTCGCTCAGCCTCGGCTCCGACGTACCGTCCGACGGCTTGGACGGGCTCTCACAGGCGGTCGACGCCGCGGTCCTGAACAAGGGGAAGATCGTCGTGGCCGCGGCGGGGAACGCCGGCGACTTCCCCGGAACGATCGCTTCGCCCGGTTCCGCGGTCCAGGCGCTCACGGTGGGCGCGACGGCCGACTGGTCCGCGCCGGCCAGCGCGCCCTACCACGCCGAGGGCCCGTACCTCGCGCCGTTCTCGAGCCGCGGTCCGACGCTGGACAACAGGATCAAGCCCGACATCGTGGCGCCGGGCGTGAACATCGGGTCGGCCGCCGCCGGTTCCGTCTCCGACTATGTCGGGGGTCCTCAGGGCACCGGCACCTCGTTCGCGACACCGTTCGTGTCGGGCGTGGCCGCGCTGCTGCGGCAGAAGCAACCCGGATGGACGCAGGCGAACGTGCGCGCCGACATCGAAGGCACCGCATTCGATGTCGGTCCTTCCGGCAAGGACAACGAGTGGGGCGCCGGACTGCTCGACGGGTACGAAGCCGTCGCGCAGGCCGCCGGCGGCTCGGGCCAGACGTCGTTCCCCGCGTACCAACGCCTCACCGGCTCGGTCGCCGACTTCGGAACCACGACCAAGACGTTCACGCTCGCAGCCGGTGACCTCGGGGTGCCGATCGCCGCGACGATCACGGTGGATGGCGCCCCGTACTGCGTGCTAGACCTCGGTCCTCTCGGGTGCCTGCTCTTCGAGTGGAACCCGGACCTGGACGCCTCCTTGCTCGACCCGAACGGAACGGAGCTCGACGCCAGCACGTGCGCCGCCGGGGACGAGTGCGGCCTGGGCCG
>JALYMB010000004.1 GCA_030773935.1 Actinomycetota bacterium
GGGCGGCGCGGCGCCGGTTCGTCGAGTCACTGGGCGTCGAGCCCGGCCCCGAGCTGCAGAGCCTCGAGCGCGCCATCCTCGAGCACGACCCGTCGCTGCAGGCACCGGCGCGCCACGCTCGCCGAGCACCCGCGCAGACGCGGCGTCGAATCGGCCGCCGAGAGATGCTTGCAGTCGCCGGCCTCCTCGTTGCCGCGGCCGTCGCGGCACTCGTCGCCACCCGGCTCTCCTCGGGAACGAAGGCGCTCGTGGCCGTGCCCAACAGCATCGGCGTCCTCGACGGCACGCACAACGATGTCCGCGCGGTCATCACCGGCGGCGGCGAGCCCGGAGGCATTGCCTACGGCGCCGGAGCCGTTTGGATCGCGGACACGGCCGAGGACCTCGTGCTCCGGATCGACCCCGACCGACGCACGGTCGACCGCATTCCCGTCGGGCACCGCCCGACCGCCGTGGCCGTGGGAGGCGGCCAGGTGTGGGTCGTGAACCAGCTCGATCGCAATGTCTCCGAGGTCAATCCGCGAGCGCGCAAGCAGGTCGGAACGATCCCGGTCGGAAACGGGGCGAGCGCCATCACCTACGGGCACGGGTCCGTCTGGGTTGCGAACGCGACCGACTACTCGCTGTCGAGGATCGATCCGGACAGCGCGAAAGTGGTCGCGACCATCCCGCTCGCCGGGGTACCGGCCGGCCTCGCCGCAAGCCGGCGGGGCATATGGGTGACGAGCTCCTCCACCGGGCAGCTCCTGCTCGTCGACCCGCGAGCCAACCAGGTCTCGCAGTCGATCCCGATCGGCAGCGGCCCGCGCGGCGTCGCTGTCGGCGGAGGCAGCGTCTGGGTGGCGAACGAGCCGGACGGGACCGTCTCGCGGTTCGACCCTCGCAGCGGGCGCGTCCGCAAGATCACCGTCGGAGACGCTCCCTCCGGCGTGGCCTACGGATCGGGAACAGTCTGGGTCGCGAACAGCCTCAGCGGCACGGTCTCGCGCATCGACTCGCAGACGGGCTCGGTGCGGCTGGTCGAGGTCGGGAACCAGCCGACCGACGTAGCGCCGGTCGGTAGCAGCGCGTGGGTGACTGTTCTCCCGGGACGGGCGAGTCACCGTGGCGGCACCCTCCAGGTCGCGATCCCGTCGCGTTCCACCCCGGGATCGCGTGACCCGGCGGAGTTCAACGGGTTGAGCCAGTGGCAGATGCTCAGCCTGACGAACGACGGGCTCGTGACCTACCGGCGGGTGGGCGGCCTTGCCGGAGCCGAGCTCGTGGCCGATCTCGCGACGGCCATCCCTCAGCCCACCGAACGCGGCCGGACCTACACCTTCCAGCTCCGCGGGGGCATTCGCTACTCCAACGGCGACTCAGTCGCGCCCGAGGACATCCGGCGCGGCATCGAGCGGGTGTTTCGGCCCGAAAACGACTACCTCAAGTCGTTTTACACGGGCATCGTCGGCGCCACTCGCTGTGTGGAGAGACCAGCCCAGTGCGACCTCAGCCGCGGGATCGTCGCCGACCCCGATGCCGGCACGGTCACCTTCCACCTGGTTCGGGCCGACCCGGATTTCCTCTACAAGCTCGCGTTCGCCTCGGCCTCGGCGGTGCCTGCGGGCAAGGGGCCGATCCCGGCGACGGGGCCGTACATGACGCGGTCGTTCTCGTCAGGCCGGCTGTGGGTGCTCGTTCGGAACCCTCGTTTCCGCGAGTGGTCGCGAGAGGCACAGCCCGACGGGTACCCGGATCGGATCGTGCTCAGGGCCGGCCCGGCGCGTCAGGTGGCGGCGCTCGAAGACGGCTCCGCCGACGTCCTGCTCGCCCCGCCGCTCGGCCGCGTCGACGGGCTCGCCAGGCGGCTTGCGAACCAGCTGCACATCGACCCGCTAGGCGCGACGTTTGCCCTCGTGATGAACACACGGGTGGCCCCGTTCGATCGGCTGGCCGTGCGCAGGGCGCTCAACTATGCAATCGACCGCAAACGGATCGCCCGCTTCACCGGCAGCTCGCTGACGGCGCAGCCGACGTGCCAGATCCTCGCGCCGACGCTGCCCGGCTATCGGCCGTACTGCCCCTACACGCTCGACCCGAGCTCGAGCGGATCCTGGACGGCGCCCGACCTTGCGAAGGCTCAGCAGCTGGTCGCGTCCTCCGGCACCCGTGGGATGAAGGTGACGCTGCTGCTGAGCGCTCCGTTCCCGAGCGCGCCGACGTTGCTGATCGGGCGCTACGTCGTCTCGGTGCTCGACCGGCTCGGGTACCGGGCTTCGACCAGGGTCATCTCCGAAATCGACGCTTCCGGGGAGGGCGCCCTGGGGGACTCGCGCCGGCGGCCTCAGATCGGCTGGTTCACTTGGTTCCAGGATCATCCGACTCCATCGAACTTCATCGACCCGTTGCTCAGCTGCCGAGCATTCGTCCCCCGAAGCGCCGCGAACCTGAACGTCGCGGAGTTCTGCGACCGGGCTATCGACTCGCAGATCCGGCAAGCCCAATCGCTCGATCAGAGTGATCCCGCCGCTGCCGGCAAGGCGTGGGGCCGGATCGACCACGAGCTGGTCGATCGCGCGCCGTGGGTGCCGCTCTACAACCCGCGCGCGGTTACGGCGCTATCGGCCCGCGTCGGCAACTATCAGTACCACCCGTTCTGGACCG
>JALYMB010000005.1 GCA_030773935.1 Actinomycetota bacterium
ATGGCCGACCGACTGGATGCGATCGGCGGGACACTCAAGGTTCACTCGCAGCCTGGGAAGGGCGCGCAGGTCACAGGGCGAGTTCCCGTCTAGTCGTTCCAGCCAGCCCTGTCGCTCTGCTCAAGGAACATAAGCTCGGGCACGCGAACGACACTTCTCTCCACATGGCGCTCGCCTTACTAGCCTTCCCACTAGCACTTTCACTCGGACCTGCGTCGTGTCGTTCGGGCCTTCGCCTTGCCTCTACGAGTCTTCGGCAGCAGGCGTGCGGCGGAAATGGACATACAAGCAGAAACGCGTCGGCCGGCCGCCCATCGACCCGGCACTCGCGGCGCTCATCTGCCGCATGGGAAGGGAGAACCCACGATGGGGCTACATGCGGATCAAGGGGGAGTGCCGAAAGCTCGGGATGAGCGTGGCTGCGACAACGGTGAAGAAGGTCCTTCGGGCCGCGGGGCTCGAGCCCGCGCCCCGCTGGGACGGCCCGAGCTGGAGCGAGTTCCTGCGTGCTCAGGCCCGTGAGCTCTCCCGTGGCGGTCGGCGCAAGAACGATGTGCTCGACTAATCCGCCGCAGCAAGCGTGGCCGCTCTTCAGGGCGACGCGTCTGCGGTGTGCTGCGCCCGGTGCCGTACGCGACGCCGGCGCCGGACCTGTTCATCTGCTCTTCGTCGACGCCGCCGGGTGGCGGCGTGCACGGCATGTGCGGATACCACGCCGCGGGGGCTGCGCTTCGACGACTTCGAAGATCGTAGCCCCCGCCTGCTACTCCAGCAGGCGATCGCCGTCGACCTCGACGACCGGGTGCTCCAGCCACGCCGACAGCTCCTCACTCGTCGGCGGCACCGGGTCGGTCGTGAGCGAGAGCTCGCCCGACGCCGGGTCGCGCCGCACCCGGTGATTGACGAGCTGCGCGTCGTCGAGGGCCGGGAAGTCGGCCCGGTTGTGTGCGCCGCGACTCTCGGTGCGCGCGAGCCCGCTCAGCAGCGTGGCCTCGCCGGTCGCCAGCGCCGACCGCAGATCGAGCAAGTGGCCGAGGTCGCCCCAGCCTTCCTCGGTGGGGCTCACGTCGACGTCGTCGGCAGCGGCCGCGAGGTCGCGGATGCCATCGAGGCCCTGGCGCAGGCGCTCCTCGTCGCGGACCACACCGCACGTCTCCCACATCAGGTCACGGACGGCTCGCTGCAGCGGCCTCGCGAGCTGGTCGCCCTGGCGGACGAGCGCGTCCAGTTCGCTCGCGGCGTCCTCGATCACCGCGCGGGGTCGCAGCATGACGTCGGTCGCGGCCGAGCGGGCGGCCGCCTGTTCGCCGGCGCGCCTGCCGAACACCAGGGTCTCGGCGAGCGAGTTGCCGCCCAGTCGGTTCGCCCCGTGCAGCCCGGCGGTCACCTCCCCGGCCGCGAAGAGCCCGTCGAGGTCGGTGGCGGTCGTCTTGGGATCGACGACGACGCCGCCCATCGAGTAGTGGGCGGTCGGTGCGACCTCCATGGGGTGCTTCGAGATGTCGAGCATCTGGTACTCGATGAACTGGCGGTACATCCGCGGCAGCTTCTCGAGGATGACCGACTTCTCCAGGTGCGAGACGTCGAGGAAGACCCCGCCGTTGGGCCCGCCGCGGCCCTCGGCGATCTCGGTGTAGTTCGCGAGCGCGACGCGATCGCGCGTGGAGAGCTCGCGTCGCTGGGGGTCGTAGCGCTCCATGTAGCGCTCGCCGAGGGCGTTGACTAACCGGCCGCCCTCGCCGCGCACGGCCTCGGTGACCAGCGTGCCCGCGACGTCCTCGGGCTGCACCATGCCCGTGGGGTGGAACTGCACGAGCTCCATGTCCGAGAGCCGACACCCTGCCCGCAGCGCCAGCGCCATGCCCTCCCCGTAGTTCTCGTCGCGTCGCGATGAGGAGCGGCGCCAGATCCTGGTGTGGCCGCCGGTGGCGAGCACCACCGCATCGGCCAGGAAGGTGGTGTGCTCCCCGGTCGCGAGGTCGAAGGCGAACACGCCGAAGCAGGAGCCGTCGGCGATGAGCAGCCGCGACACGTACTGCCCCGGCACGAACGTGATGCCCAGTTCGGTCACGACGGATCCGAGCGTGCGAACGATGGCGCGGCCGGTGTAGTCACCCGCGTAGCACGTGCGGCGGTAGGTGTGCGCGCCGAAGAACCGCTGGTCGAGCCGACCGTCGGCGGTGCGAGCGAACCCGCACCCCCAGTCGGCGAGCTCGAGCACCGCGGTGGGGGCCTCGGTCGCGAGGATCTCGACCATGCGCCGGTCGGCCAGCCCGTAGCCGTCGCGCATCGTGTCGGCGAAGTGCTGCTGCCAGGAGTCCTCGGGGTCGCGCGTGCCGAGGGCCGCGTTGATGCCGCCTGCGGCGAGCACGGTGTGGGCGTCCTGGCGGTCGCGCTTGCCGATGATGACGACATCGGCGCCGGCCCGGGTGGCGGCGATCGCGGCGCGCAGACCGGCGCCTCCGGAGCCGATCACCAGCACGTTCGTGGCGCGGGTACGGGTGGACGGGGTGGGCGTGGACATGGGTATCGCCTCCTACCTTCCACGCTACGACGGCGATCGACGAACGAGCCGGCCGTTCCTACGTAACGCTCACGTACTCCCGGGGCTGGTACACCTGGCGGTCCCGCTCGCTCTTGCCCCGGGTTCGCGAGATGCATAGGTTGGCCGCCGGGAGGGTGGCCGAGCGGACGAAGGCGGCGACGGAGACCAGGGTCCGTATCGTCGCAGAGACCCGCGCAAGCGTCCGTCCGCTCCATTGCCGAGGTGGCGTCGGCGTGGGCTACCCTGCTACGGGAGGGTGGCCGAGCGGACGAAGGCGACGGTCTTGAAAACCGTTAGCGGGGCGACGCGCTCGCCGTGGGAGTTGGGGGGTTGGGTGTCCACGAAAACGGATCAAGCGCACCCGCGGAACAGCGACGCCTGCGTCTCCGCGTAACTCGCCGCCGAGCACCGAGTCCATCGAGCAGACTGCCCCGCTTTGCTCCAGAGTCGGGATCGTGGGCGATTCACTGCGTAACGAGGTGACCGTCGCGCCAGGCGAACGACAACCGCTGGACCTCGCCGGTGCCTCCGGTCGCGATCACGCGACCGTCCACCTCGAGCCGGGCGCCCCCCGCGTTGCCGAGCGTCAACCTGAGCGTTCGCTCCCCGTGAAGACGCAGGACCTTGCCGGGGAGGAAGGTCCGCTCGACCACGTTGCGACCGTCCACGATGGCCTTGATCCAACAACGGGCCGTGAGGGTCACCACGGCGTGGATCCCCGCGGGAGGCCCCGGGTGGCTCGCGTGCTGGTTCGGCGTCGGAGTCGCCGCGGGGCGCGATGCGGATGGACCCGTCGATGGAAGGGCGGTGGGCGCCGACGACGAGGGGTCAAGCAGCGCGGTCGCGACCAAGAGTCCAGCGAGCAGCACGAACGCCGCCGCGGCCCATCGCCGCGGCCTCGGCGGACGGCGCGAGATCGTGGGGGATCGCGGCGGGAGGTCGAGGGTGGGCTCGGCTTCGCGGTCGTACGCTCGGATGAGTGGCGCGGGCTCGAGGTCCAGGTACTCCGCATACTGGCGCAGGAAAAACCGACCGTACGCGCGGCCCGGATGGGGCTCGAACGAGCGGTCGCCGGACTCCAGGTCGCGCAGGTAGGACGCGCGGATGCCCATGACCCGAGCGGCGCCATCCAGGTCCTCGCCGCGGTCCTCGCGGGCGATCCGCAAGGTGTCGCCAAGGTGCGGGTCGGCGGGGCGCTCGCTGCCCCGATCGTCTCCCGGGCCATCGGGGAACGGCTGCTCCGCCCCGCAGAACCCGCAGACGGATCCGTTCCGGCCGGGCTCCAGGTGCAGCCGATCGAGCCGAGCGCCGCAGACGGCGCACGGGAATATCGCGAGCTCTCTGACGGATGGGTGATTCGTCTTCACGACTGCTCCGCGCGAACCCGCGACCTCCCGTAGGGAGGTCTCCCGGCCATGGGACACCCATGTTGTAGTCCGTTGGGGGAAGGAGGGTCAAGTCAACAGGTCGGCGGGCTTCACGCGAAGCGCGAGCGGAAGTGACGGCGCACGCCGACGCCGTAGCCGGGTGGGTCTCCCCGGTAGTCCGTGATAAGCGTCGGCCCGTCGCACGTCGACCAGTCGTCCCAGGTCCAGGCGACGTAGCCGATCGCCACCCCGCCGTCTCCGTCGTGTGGGAGATCCATGAACGCGTAGCGGCGATGATTCGACTGCGCCGAGTGCGATGGGCGCCTGGCCGGCAGGCGCCCATCGCGCCCGAAGGCCTTCTGCGTGATATTCAGCCTAGGTGGTCGGCAAGATCGTTTACC
>JALYMB010000006.1 GCA_030773935.1 Actinomycetota bacterium
GCCCGCCTCCTTCACCCACTCGCTCATCTTCACGAGCTCCTCCTGCAAGCGCAGGAGCTCCTTCTCGTAGAGCCTCTTCGGGAACTTCTGCTCGCCGGGTTCCTCGACAGCGGCCTTGGGTTTGGTCATCTCCATCGTCCTTCGGTGAGCTCGTCCGACGGGTCCCGCAGCGAGCGTATAGCCTCAGGGGCATGAGCGGGACCTCGTCTTCCGCCGCGATCCTCGACCGCCACGGGCTGCGGAAGCCCCGGCTGCGCGGCCGGATCCACCGGGTGGCGTTCTACGCAGCGATGCCGGCGGGGTTGGTTCTGGTGGTGCTGGCGCCGGATGTTCGGGCCAAGCTGGCGTGCGCGATCTACGCGCTGACCCTGGTGGCCCTGTTCGCGGTGAGCTCCACGTATCACCTGGGCCTTCACACCGAGGAGCAGCGGGCGCGCTGGCGCCGGGCCGACCACGCGACGATCTTCCTGCTGATCGCAGGGACCTACACCCCGTTCTGCCTCCTGGTGCTGAGTGGGACGGCGGCGACGGTCGAGCTGGCGATCGTGTGGACCGGAGCTCTGGCCGGCGTCGCGATCAAGATGTGGCGCGTCGATCTGCACGTGCTGTCGGGGTTCATGTACATCGGGCTGGGATGGGTCGCGGTAGTGACCCTCCCCGCGATCGCGCGTGGGCTCGACGCGCCCGGAACGGTGCTGCTGGTGATCGGCGGGGCGCTGTTCACGTTCGGTGCGCTGGTGCTGGCAACGCACAAGCCGGACCCATGGCCACGGACGTTCGGCTATCACGAGATCTGGCACTCCATGACGGTGCTGGCGGCGACCTGCCACTACGTGGCGATCCTGCGCGTGGTCCTGGCCCTGCGGTAACGCGGGCCGCGGCCGCGAGACAGAACTGAGAAGGAGGTGATGACATGACCGAGCAGAGACAGGAACGGGAGGTCCCGGTCACCGACGAGGAGTGGCGGCGCATCCTCACGCCCGAGCAGTTCCACATCCTGCGCGAGAAGGGGACGGAGAGGGCCGGCACGGGGGAGTACGCGTTCACGAAGGATCGCGGCGTGTACCGGTGCGCAGGCTGCGGCGCCGAGCTGTTCAGCTCCGACACGAAGTTCGAGTCCGGCACCGGATGGCCGAGCTTCTACCAGCCGATCCGCGACGGCGCCATCACGCTGCACACGGACCGGAGCGTCGGCATGACCCGGGTCGAGGCGACCTGCGCCCGATGCGGCGGCCACCTGGGACACGTCTTCGACGACGGCCCCCGGCCGACCGGCCAGCGGTTCTGCATGAACTCCGCGTCGCTCTCGCTGGACGCCGACGATGCATGACCCGGAGGCCAGTCGGGACGGCTCGACCTGGCCGATCGTGCCGCACTACGGTCACGACAACGGCCTGAGGAGGGACGTCCGGATGGCAGCGGGACCTGCCACGAGTCCGGTTCAGACGAGTAGTTCGTGGAGGTCTGCGATGACGGCGTGGCCGTTCGTGTCGGCCGCGAAACCCTCCACCGGGTTCGAGCTGGGGCGCACGATCAGGCGGGTGGCGATGCCGAGCGCGGCCGCGCCGTCGCAGTAGCGCGCCTGGTCGTCGACGAAGACGGCCCCCTCGGGCTCGGCACCGAGCGCGCCGAGCGCCGCGCGGTAGATGCCGGCGTCGGGCTTGGCCACGCCGGCCGTCACCGACAGCACGAGGACGTCCAGCACGTCGGCCAAGCCGAGCCGTTCCACGACCCCGATCGTGGAGTGGGAGCAGTTGCTGACGAGCGCGGTCCTCGTTCCACGGGCCTTCAGTTCGGCCGCGACCTCGAGCGAGTCCTCGTAGAGCGTGATGCCGCCGTCGGCCAGGAACGCGCGCTCGTACGTCGTGAGCTCCTGGATCAGCGCGGGATCAGGCTCGACCCCGGCCGCTGTGACGACGGCGGCCATGTCCCCCTCGGCGCTGCCGTACGTGCCGGTGCTGCGGGCGGGCCGCGTGAGGTCGTAGGCACGATGCAGAGCGGCGCGGTCGATCCCCAAGCGGTCGGCCAGGTGGTCGCTCAGCTCGCCCCACCGGCTCCACACGAACGTGTCGTAGAGGTCGAACAGCACCGCGTTCACCATGCAAGACAGGGTAGCGGGTGTCCGCGCCCCTCCTTCAGGACACGGCCGAAAGGACCGCCGCCACCTGCGGAGCCGCGGCGTAGGTGGCCGCGCGCTCGGGCGAGAGCGCCGCGAGGACCTCGCGGATGATGGTGGCGGCTTCGAGCATGAGTGTGTCGGCGGCGTCCACTCCCTCGACCGCTCGCACCGCGCCGGCCAGGGCCGCACGGGTCTGCCAGCGATAGAGCGGCGACCCGAGCGCGTCCGCCTCCTCGAGGGCCGCCCGCAGCTCCGTCGTCGCGTCCTCGGCCAGGCCCGTGGCCGTGAGCGCCGAGCCAAGCGTCATCGACGCGATCACCTCGTACTTCCTCCTGCCGGAGGCGCGGGCCATGTCCAGCGCCCGCCGCGCCCACGTGAGCGCCTCCTCCGGCTGTTTCATGGCGAGGGCCAGCTCCGCTCGAACCGAGCAGAGTCGTCCGCTCACGAGCCAGCGCTCCCATGCGAGACTGTTCGTCGCGTCCTCGAACGTCTCGGGGAAGGCGACCTCTACGCGCCCGTACTCGCCCCGGATCAGGTCGGCGGCGATCACGTCGGCGCGGGCGTTGATCCACGGCATGTTGAAGTCCGAGGGGCCGAGCCGGTCGGCGATCTCCGCGCTGCGCGCATGGGCCTCGTC
>JALYMB010000007.1 GCA_030773935.1 Actinomycetota bacterium
GCCTCAGGCGGTGGGACTCCTCGCTCCCGGTGGCCGCGTCGTGGTGCTGGCCTACCACTCCCTGGAGGACCGCCTCGTCAAACGCACCTTCCTCGAGGACGAGCGGCTCCTGCGCCTCACGAAGAAGCCGGTGATGCCCGACGAGGCCGAGATCGCCGCGAACCCGCGCGCTCGCAGTGCCCGTCTGCGCGCGGCCGAACGGTTGGAGGAGGCGGCATGAGCCTTCCCGGGCGGCAGGCCCCGCTCGGCGCGCCGTACCCGGAAGCTTCCCCCGAGCCACGTCCCGCCGCCGAGCCACCTCCCGCCCCTCGGCGCCGACCGTCCTCCACCCCGGCCCGGCGAACCCACGCACGGTCTCGCCGCGGCGTGCACGTGGGGTTCCTGATCTTCACGGGCATCGTCGTGACGGTGCTGATCGTCGGTGTCGTGGCGCTCAACGCCTTCCTGGCGCAGGCGGCGTTCCAGATGCGCTCGGCGGACGGCCGTCTGGACGAGCTCCGCCGCGACCAGCTGCACCTCACCGACGAGGCTGCCCGCCTGTCCTCCCCGGTGCTGGTGGCCGCGTGGGCGCGGCAGCACGACATGGTGACCCCGGCCCCCGGCGAGATCTACATCCTGCGCGTGCCCGGGAGCGGTCGGTGAGGCCACCGCCCGTCGGGCGGCTGCTCGTCCTGCTCGTCGTGATGATGCTCGGGCTCACGGGCGTGATGGCGCGCCTGTCGATCCTGCAGGTCCACGAGGGCGGGTCCTACGAGGAGCGGGGGTACTCCCAGCGTCTGCACACGTTCACGCTGCCCGCGCAGCGAGGGTCGATCCTCGACGCATCGCGTCAGCCGCTGGCGTTGTCGGTGGAGGCCAGGGACGTGTACGCCGATCCGCGGTTCGTGCAGGACGTCGATGCAACGGCCGCCGCGATCGCACCCGTCCTGGGTCTTCGGGTGGCGCAGGTGCGGCGATCCCTCGCCGCCGAGGGGTCCTTCTCGTTCGTTGCCCGGCAGGTCGACCTGTCGGTGGCCCAGCGCCTCGAGGCGATGCAGCTTCCCGGGATCGGGTTCCTGCCGGTCCCGAAGCGCTCGTACCCCGACGGCCCGCTGGCGGCGCAGCTCCTGGGGTACGTCGGCATCGACGGCGACGGGATCGCCGGTCTCGAGTATCAGTATCAGGCCATGCTCCAGGGCACGCCCGGCCAGCTCCGGCAGGAGATGTCGCCGAGCGGTCAGCCGATCGCCTACGGCGTGGACGAGATGTCGGCTCCCGTGCCGGGGGACGATCTGGTCACCACACTGGACCGTCAGTTCCAGTACCAGGTGCAGGCGGCGCTGGCGTCGGCCGTGAAGGACAACCACGCCAAGGGGGGGACCGTGATCGTCATGGATCCCCACACGGGCGACGTCTACGCGATGGCGAGCTACCCGGGGTTCAACGCGAACGCGTTCACCCAGGCCGACGACGAGGCCCGGCGGAACTCCGCACTCGTCGACGCGTTCGAGCCGGGTTCGGTGAACAAGGTCATCACCGCCGCCGCGGCGATCCAGGAGCACGCCGTCCCCATCGAGCGGAGGTTCGAGGTGCCCGACCACATGCTGGTGAGTGGGTTCACGATCCACGACTCGCACCCACATCCGATCGAGAAGATGACCCTCGGGGACATCATCGCGGAGTCGAGCAACATCGGGGCAGCGAAGGTGGCACAACAGATCGGAGCCCCGACGTTGTCGTCGTACCTGGCACGGTTCGGATTCGGGCAGACGACGGGGACGGGCTTCCCGGGCGAGACACCCGGCGTCGTGCCGCCGCTCGCCGGCTGGTCGGACGCGAGCCTTGCGACGATCGCGTACGGGCAGGGGCTGGCGGTCAGCCCGATGCAGATGGTCTCCGTGTACGCCACGATCGCGAACCACGGCCTGTGGGTGCAGCCGCGGCTGGCGAGCGGCGTGATCGACGGCGACGGCGTGTTCCATCCGGCGGACGCCGCCCCCACTCGTCGGGTCATCTCGTCGGCCACCGCCGACACCGTGACGAGGATGCTGGCGTCGGTGGTCCAGGACGGCACCGGCACGCTCGCGCAGATCCCCGGCTATCAGGTGGCCGGCAAGACGGGAACCGCGCTCAAGGTGGACCCGAGGACCGGGCGGTACGGGCGGAAGTACGTCGCCTCGTTCATCGGCTTCCTCCCCGCCTCCGATCCCCAGGTCGTGATCGCTGCCATCATCGACGAGCCCACGACGATCTACGGCGGCATCGCCTCCGCTCCGCTGTTCCAACAGCTCGCCCGCTACTCGATCCAGCGTCTCGGCATCACGCCGGGCGAGCCGGTGGCGCTGCCGCCCTCCGCCCTGGGCCTGCGATGAGCGTGGGGGATCCGTCCGGGGACACCCGGGTAAGCTCGTTCGTGTTGGTGCCCAGCGTTCCCCAGACCCCACTCGCCGCGGTCGCGGCCGCGGTCGACGACGCCGAGATCCGAGACGGTGACGGCGTCTTCGTCGCCGATGCCTCCTTCGACTCCCGCGAGGTACGGTCCGGAGCGCTCTTCTTCTGTGTGCGTGGGGCGGCGTTCGACGGCCACGCGTTCGCCGCCTCCGCCGCGGCAGCCGGCGCCGCGGCCCTGGTCGTGGAGCGGTGGCTCGATGTCGAGCTGCCGCAGGTACGGGTTCGATCGGTGCGCGAGGCCATGGGGCCGATGTCGGCGGCGGTCTTCGCTCGGCCCGCCGACGCGCTGACGGTCGTCGGGGTGACCGGCACCAACGGCAAGACCACCACGTCCTATCTCTTGGAGTCGGTGTTCGCCGCCGCCGGCCTGGTGCCGGGCGTGATCGGAACCACCGGCGCCAGGATCGCCGGGGATCCGGCGCCCTTGGCACGGACGACACCCGAGGCGACGGATCTGCACCGCCTCCTGGCCGCGATGCGAGACCGAGGCGTGACGACGGTCGCGATGGAGGTGTCCTCTCACGCGCTTGCGCAGGACCGCGTCGGCGGGATCCGGTTCGACGTGGCAGCCTTCACGAACCTGTCGCAGGACCATCTGGACTTCCATCCCGACATGGAGACCTACTTCGAGACGAAGGCCGCGCTGTTCACCCCCGAGCGCGCCGCAGCCGCCGTGATCGGGATCGACGACGACCATGGACGTCGCCTCCGCGGCCTCTCCACGGTGCCGGCGCTCACGTACGGCCTGACGCCCGACGCCGACGTTCGCGCAACCGACGTGGTCGCGGACACGACGGGGATCTCGTTCCGCGTGGGAGAGCTCGCGCTCTCGTCGCCGCTTCTGGGGACGTTCAACGTGCAGAACTGCCTGTGCGTGCTGGCGGTGTCCCGCCTCTTGGGGATCGCCGACGACGCGGCGGCCGCGGGCATCGCCGCATTGCCGGGAGTGCCGGGCCGAGTGGAACCCGTCGACGAGGGCCAGGACTTCCTGGTGGTGGTGGACTACGCGCACACGCCGGATAGCATCCAGACCGTGCTCGCGGCGGCTCGTGATGTGGCCTCGGGTCGCGTCATCGTCGTGTTCGGGTGCGGCGGCGACCGCGATCGTGGCAAGCGGCCGCTGATGGGAGCGGCTGCGACCTCGCACGCCGACCTCACCGTGATCACCAGCGACAACCCACGGTCGGAGGATCCTCTCGGCATCATCGCCGAGATCGAGCCCGGCGCGAAGCAGGGAGGCGGTCGGTACGTCATGGAACCGGATCGGCGCGCAGCGATCCGGCTGGCGGTCCGCGATGCCGTCGAGGGTGACGTGGTCGTGATCGCCGGGAAGGGCCACGAGCAGGGACAGTCGTTCGGCCGGCGGACCGATCCCTTCGACGACCGGACAGCGGCGGCCGAGGAGCTGCGGGCCTCGCGGGGGCATCGATGAGGCCGATCTCGCTGCAGGAGGTCGCGCGCGCCGTCGGCGGGCTCCCGATCGGGTCCGACGTTCGTGTCACCTCCGTCGCGACCGACTCCCGCCTGGTGCGACCCGGCGCGCTGTTCGTGGCGATGCCGGGAGAGCACACCGACGGCGGACTGTTCGTCCCGGAGGCGTTCCGGTTCGGCGCGGCGGCCGCGCTGGTGCGAGACGGAACCGGGACACCGGGTCCCGCGGTCTTCGTCCGTTCCACGGGCGACGCGCTGCTCAAGCTCGCCGCCGCCGAGCGACGCGGGACCGACGCCACGGTGATCGGCGTCACCGGCGCCAACGGCAAGACCTCCACCAAGGACCTCGTCGCCGCCGTGCTGACCCCGCGGCTGCGGACGCACGCCAGTCGCGCCTCGTTCAACAACGAGGTGGGGTTGCCCATCACGATCCTCGACGCTCCGGCGGACACGGAGGCGCTCGTGTGCGAGATGGGCGCGCGCCGTGCCGGCGACGTGGCGATGCTCTGTCAGGTGGCGCGTCCCGACGTCGTCGTCGTCACGAACGTGGGGGTGGCGCATCTGGAGATCTTCGGCTCGTGGGAGGCGATCGTGGAGTCCTCCGCCGAACCGGTCGACGCGCTCGACGAGCACGGCGTCGCCGTGCTGAACGCGGATGACGACGTGGTGGCCACGTACACGTCGCGCTGCCGCGGGCGCGTGGTGACGTTCGGCCTCGCCGCGGGCGCCGACGTACACGCGACCGACGTGACCCTCGGGGACGACGGCTGCGCCTCCTTCACCCTGGAGATCGAGGGGCAGAGCGAGCGGGTGGATCTGGCGGTCGCGGGTCAGCACATGGTGCCCAACGCCCTCGCGGCCGCCGCGGTGGCCTGGATCCTGGGTCTGTCGGCAGGGGAGTGTGCGGCGGGGCTCAAGGGCGCATCGGTCTCCCGGTGGCGCATGGAGACCTTCACCACCGCCGAGGGCGTCCGCGTGATCAACGACGCGTACAACGCGAACCCCGAGTCGGTCGCCGCGGCTCTGAAGGCCGCGCGGTGGATCGCTCGCGACACGGCGCTGATCGCCGTGCTAGGCCCGATGGCCGAGCTCGGCCCGATCGCGGCCGAGGAGCACGCACGCGTCGGTGAGCTCGCGACCCGCCTGCGCGTCGATCGCGTGGTCACGGTCGGTGAGCAGGCGCAGGCCATCGCGTTCGCAGCCGTGCGCGAGGGCGTCGAGCCCGGCAACGTGGCGAGCTACGGAGACCTGGAGGGCGCGCTCGCCGACGTTCGCGCCCACGCGCACCCCGGCGACGTCGTCCTGGTCAAGGCGTCGCGGGTCGCAGGTCTCGAACGACTCGCGGAGGCCTTGCGGTGAGGCTCGTCCTGGGCGCGGCGGCGATCGGCCTGGCGGTGACGCTCCTGGGCACGCCGGTGGCGATCCGTCTGTTCCGCACGTGGGGGTGGGGGCAGCGGATCCGTGAGGAC
>JALYMB010000008.1 GCA_030773935.1 Actinomycetota bacterium
CTCGTGCCCTGGGCCGGCCCTGCGGCTGACGACGTGGCCGCGCTCCTCGACCCCGTCGACGTGGCGCTCCACCTGCGGGCGCCCGAGGGCTCGCCGCGCAACGTGATCGAGGGTCGGGTGAGCGAGATCGTGATCGACGGTACCCGCGCCCGCGTGCGCGTGGATGGTCGCCCGTCGCTCGTCGCGGAGGTCACCCCCGGCTCGGTCGAGCGTCTGGGTCTGCGCGAGGGCGACCCGGTCTGGGCCTCATTCAAAACCGTCGAGGTTCGGGTCGAGCCGTTGTGAGGTCACCCGACGGCGCATCACCCGGTACCCTTGGCGGGTGAAGACGACGCCAACGGAGACGCCTGCGGCCTCCGACGACGAGCCCGGCGGTCCTCCCGAGGATCAGAAGCACCGCAATCCGGTCCTGCAGTTCCTGGGGGAGCTGCCCGGTCTCATCCTCATGGCCTTCGTCCTGGCCATCCTGATCAAGACCTTCCTGTTCCAGGCCTTCTTCATCCCGACGGGCTCCATGGAGCAGACGTTGCTGCCGGGCGACCGGGTGTTGGTGAACAAGATCCCGTATTACTTCGGCGATCCCGCGCGGGGCGACATCATCGTGTTCGAGAACCCCAACGGCACCAGCGGACCCGACCGCGGGGTCGTGGACGGCTTCCTGAACTGGCTGGGCCAGGGCCTGGGTATCTCCGGGCAGTGCGACCCGGATCAGCCCGCGTCGGGGTGCGAGACCGACTACATCAAGCGGGTGATCGGCCTGCCCGGCGACACGGTGGTCGGTAAGAAGGACGGGGTGTACGTGAACGGCGAGAAGCTCGATGAACCGTACCTCGACGGAGTGCGCACGGCTCCGTTCGAGTCGCACACGGTTCCCGCGGGCAAGCTGTTCGTGATGGGAGACAACCGCAGCAACTCGTTGGACTCGCGGTTCAGCCTCGGAGACGTCCCGATCGACAACGTGATCGGCAAGGCGTTCGTGATCATGTGGCCGCCCTCGAGGGCGGGTCTGCTCCACTAGTCTGTCTCAGACTAGTGGATCCGGCGCGCGCGGGCCCACCGGCCGATCGGCCGGGACGAACAGCCGTGCGAACGACCACACCAGCGAAGCGATCCCGAACGCGGCCAGCCAGTCGATCAGCGGCGGCGTTTCCAAAGCGAAGAACTCCCGGGCGGCCGGCACCACCATCACGACCAGGAACAGACCCGCCATCGACCAGATCAGGGCCAGCCGGCGCGCGGTGAGCGGGGCGGCCACGATCGTGAGCACCAAGAGGCCGATCCACGTCAGCACCATCACGGCGGCCGTGCGCGCCTCGCCGAGCGTCGACCCGGATTGTTCCTCCACCAGGCGGTAGGCGAGGAAGGTGGCGATCGCCGCCAGCGATCCCGCCGGGATCGCGAACCGCGCGACGCGCCCCAGGAACCCGGGGCGTGCCCTCTCGATGTTGGGCGCGAGCGCGAGGAAGAACGAGGGGATCCCGATCGTGAGCGATCCGACGAGCGTGAGGTGCCTCGGCAGGAACGGGAAAACCAGACCGGCCACGCCGACGGCCAGGGAGATCAGCATCGCGTACACGGTCTTCGTGAGGTACAGGCCGGACGTACGTTCGATGTTGCCGAGAACGCGGCGGCCCTCCGCCACCACGGGCGGTAGCGCGTCGAAGGTGGAGTCCAGCAGGATCACCTGGGCGACCGAACGCGTCGCCGCGGAGCCGCTGCCCATCGCCACGCCGATGTCGGCGTCCTTCAGGGCCAGGACGTCGTTCACGCCGTCGCCGGTCATGGCCACCACGTGCCCGCGCGACTGCAACGCGTGCACCATGTCGGACTTCTGCCGCGGCGTGACGCGCCCGAACACCGAGTGCGACTCCATCAGGTCCGCGAGCGCGGCAGGGTCCTCCGTCATCGTGCGTGCGTCCACCGGATCGTCGGTGCCGGGCAGGCCGAGGCGTCCGGCGATGGCCGCCACCGTGCGCGGATGGTCACCGGAGATCACCTTCACTCTCACGGCCTGTTCCGCGAAGTACCGAAGGGTCTCCGCCGCGTCCGGACGCGGCCGGTCGCCCAGGATCACGAGGGCCGCGGGC
The DNA here is from genome assembly GCA_030773935.1 of Actinomycetota bacterium. Taxonomy (GTDB): domain Bacteria; phylum Actinomycetota; class UBA4738; order UBA4738; family HRBIN12; genus JALYMB01. The sequence goes on from JALYMB010000008.1 coordinate 2,088, forward strand.
GCCAGCGGCTCCGGCAGCACCTCGCCGGACAGGCCCGCGTCCGTACGGGCAAGCAGCAGCACGCGGCTCCCCTTCGCGGCCGCGGCCTCCGCCTGCGCTCGGACGGCCGGGTCGTCCCCGGCGGCAGGAAGCACCACGTCGGGCGCCCCCAGGATCCACGTCCCATCGGGTCCGAACGACGCGCCGCTCCACTTGCGTGCCGAGGAGAACGGCGTCGTCTCACCCGCGGCCCAGTCCCCTGGTGGATCGGCGAACCGTTCCCCGATCGCGGTGAGCGTGGCGTTCGGGTTCTGCTCCGCAGCTGCGAGTGCGGCCAGCGCTGCCTCGTACGGCAACGTGCGGTCGAGCACCTCGATGCCATCCACCACCAGCTTGCCCTCCGTGAGCGTGCCGGTCTTGTCGATGCACAAGACGTCGATGCGTGCCAGACCCTCCACGGCCTGGAGCTCCTGCACCAGCACGCGCCGCTTCGCGAGGCGCATCACGCCCACCGCGAACGCCAGGCTCGTCAGCAGGACCAGCCCCTCGGGCACCATGGCGACGGTGCCCGCCACCGAGGCCGCCAGCGCCGCGCGGACATCGCTCTGGTTGCGCAGCTGACTGATGAACAGCAGCGCGGCCGTCGGCACGATCGCGAACGTCACGATGGTCAGGATCTTGTCGATCGCGGAGCGCAGCTCGGAGTGGGTGAGGGTGAACCGGCGCGCCTCCTCGGCCAGCGACACGGCGTAGGCCTCACGCCCCACGCGAGTGGCCCGGTACCTTCCCGAGCCGGCCGCCACGAACGATCCGGACAACACCCGCTCGCGCTCGGTCTTCACCACCGGGTCGGATTCACCGGTGATGAGGGATTCGTCCACCTCCAGACCCGAGGCTGCGAGCACCTCCCCGTCCACGACGATCTGATCCCCGGCTCGAAGGGTCAGGACGTCGTCCAGCACGACCTCGCCGACGGCGAGCTCCCGCTCCTGTCCGTCGCGCATCGCGCGGGCCTTCGGGGCGGTCAGCACGGTGAGCCGATCGAGGGTGCGCTTGGCCCGCAGCTCCTGCACGATCCCGATCAGGGCGTTCGCCACCAGCACGAATCCAAACAGGGCATCCTGCACGGGTCCGACGACCAGGATGATGGCGAGCATCCCGCCGAGCAGGGCGTTGAAGCGCGTGAAGACATTCGCGCGGACGATCTGCGCCACCGTGCGGGTGGGCGCGGCGGGCACATCGTTCACGTCGCCACGCGCGATGCGCTCGGCGACCTCGGCCGCCGTCAGCCCCCGGAGCGTCGCGGTGTCGGTCGCCACGACATGCAGCGTAGCCGCTGGCCCCCGTATCCTTCCCGCGTGAAGACGTGGGCGGTGTGGATCGGCGTGGCGGTCGCGGCCTGGGCGGTCGCCATCGGGGTGTTGTTCCTGGCCGGCCGCCGCCTCGCCGCCCGCGAGCTCGCCACGCTCCTGCCCAACCTCGTGCGGATGTGCCGGACGCTCCTTCGCGATACGCGTGTCCCCCGGAGCTCGAAACTGTTGGTCGGTTTCGCGGTGGTCTGGTTCGCGTCCCCCATCGATCTGGTTCCCGAGTTCATCCCGGTACTGGGGCCGTTGGACGACGCCGTGCTGGCCGCGTTGGTGCTGCGGCATCTGGTCAAGCGGGCGGGCCACGACGTCGTCGCGGAGGCCTGGCCGGGCGACCCTGCCACGCTCGCGCGCATCCTGCGTCTGGCGCGGATCCCGTCGCCGGAGCCGCAGCCGGAGCCCGCGTCGAACCCGGCGCCGGAGCCCGGCCGGTCCCGCCTCTAGGCCTTCAACGCACGGAACCGATCCAGCACGGCGAAGTCGGTCGTCATCCGGTCCGGATCCTCGCCCTCGGTGACGATCCGATCGAGGTCGCCCTGGCCAAGGAACCGCGCCGCCTCCGCCAGGTACGCGATCTTCGCGGGGTCGAAGCCCATGACGCGTGCGCTCACGGTGTCGGTCGCCACCGGGTCATCACCGAACACCAGCACCCCGCTGTCCACGGGCGTGCCGGAGATCGGCCCGTTGCCCTCCATGCCCACGATCCCGTCCACGATCGCGTAATCGGGCCGCACCGCGGCGGCGACGTCCACGATCGCGCCATCCAGTCCGGACCAGTGCAACACGTTCTTCGGCCACCCGTACACGCGACCCGGCACGCACCCGAAACAGTTCTTCAGCGACAGCGTGATGCCGGCCCAGTGATGAGTCTTCATCTTCGGCATGGAGATCACGACGTCGGCGTCGGCCACGGTGCGCGGCAGCCACAGCTGCCCCAGCTGCGTGTACCTGCTCTGCAGGCGGTGCGCGACGATCGCGTCGGTGTTGAGGTCGACGAAGGACGCGTCGACCGCCTGCAACGCGTCCAGCAGACCCGAGCGTGCCACGACGTACTGCGTGTCGCGCCGGTGACCCGATCCCTCGCCCACGACCACCTCGGAGGCCCCGGCTCGGCGCAGCGCGAGCACCGTGGCGGCGACGAGGCGAGGATCCGTGTTGATCGAGGTCCCGGCATCGAACTCCACTAGGTTCGGCTTCAACAGGACACGCGCGCGGCCGACGTCGGCACCGATCAGCCGCAGTCCATCCAGCACGATCTGCTCCAGACCGTCGTCGTAGGTCCCCGCCCCCAGCACGGCGACCCGGGCGGCGCCCGGCGGGCGGAACGCCGAGGCGTTCCAGGGCTCGGACGATCCGCCGGCCTCCGACAGGAGCTTGGCGCCCGCCAGGGTCGCGGCGCCGATCGCGACCCCGAACCCGGCGCTGCGCGCCAGGAACGTCCGCCGGTCCATGGGACGGGCTCCCGGGCGCGTCACCGCGGTACCACCAGTCGGTCGAGCGCCGGCCCCGTGGCGACCACCGCCCAGGCCAGGGACACCGTGTCGCCCAGGAACCCGTCTCCGCCGGCAAGCTCCACCAGCGCGTCCTCCGCCGC
>JALYMB010000009.1 GCA_030773935.1 Actinomycetota bacterium
GTGCCGAAGCGACGACGCGGGGGCTTCGCCGCTGTCCCGCATCGCCTCGATCGGGGCCACACGCGCCGCCCGCCGCGCCGGGAAGATCGCGGCCGCGACCGTGACGACCGTGCCGAGCGTGAGCGAGACGATCACCGTGCGCGGAAGGATCCTCGTCGCCGTGGAGGGAAGCTCTACGCCGACGCCCTTCAGCAGCAGTTGGAGGCCCACGGCGATCCCGATCCCGGCAACGATCCCGACCACGGACGCGACCGCGCCCGTCACGAACGACTCCGCGACCACCGAGACGAGGATCTGGCGCCGGCTCGCGCCCAAGGCCCGCAGGAGGCCCAGCTCCCGAACCCGCTGCGTCACGATGATGTTGAACGTGTTGAAGATGATGAAGGATCCGACGAACAGCGAGACCAGGGCGAACACCAGCAGGAAGGTCTTCAGGAACCCGAGACCCTGGCTCACCTGATCGGACGCCTGCTGGGCGGCCTCGGCGCCGGTGATGGCCTCGAACCCCTTGGGCAGGACCTCGCCTACGCGATCGCGGAGCGTGGCCGCCGACACGCCGTCGTCGGCGACCACCGCGAGGAAGTCGTACGAACCCACCCGGTCCATCACGTCCTGCGCCGTGTGCAGGTCGAAGACCGTCAGCGTCGCTCCGAGCAGGCTGTCGGTGTCGCCGATGCGGAGGATGCCGGAGATCGTGAACTCGCGCGCCGGCCCCTGCAGCAACACCGTGATCGTCTGGCCCACGACCAGGTCGTGCGCCGAGGCCGTCCCCGCGTCCACCGCGACCTCGCTCCCGTTCCGCGGCTCGTGCCCCTCGGTCAGGGTCAGGGCCGCGAGCGGGGTCCACGAGGTGCCGATGGTCGGCGCTCCCGCCGGAGAGATCGCGTCACCGGTGGCGGGGTCGACGATCTGCGCGTACCCCTGCACGTTGCCCAGGACCTGCCGCACGCCCGGGACGTCCTGCACCGACGCCGCCACGGCCTCGGGCACCGGTTCGCGCTCCGAACCTCCCCCACCGCCCGGTCCGCCCTGCTGCGCGTCGAAGGCCGTCACGCCCTGGACCTGCACATCCACCCCAGCGGTGGACGTGGCGAACAGGGTGTCGAAGGCAGCGTTCAACGTGTCCGTGAGGACGTAGGTGCCGGCCACGAACCCGACCCCCAGTACCACGGCGATCGCCGTCAACAGCAGGCGCACCTTCCGAGCCAGCAGGCTCTTGATCGTCGCTCGCCACACGAGGGCTAGGTCTCCAGCGACTTGAGCCGGTCCAGCACGCGCTCGGCGGTGGGCTCGAGCATCTCGTCCACGACCCGCCCGTCGGCCAGGAAGATCACGCGATCGGCGTACCCGGCAGCGGTCGCATCGTGGGTCACCATGACGATCGTCTGCCCGTGCCGTGTCACGGCGTCGCGCAGGAACCGGAGCAGCTCCGCGCTGGAGCGCGAGTCGAGGTTCCCCGTGGGCTCGTCGGCGTAGACGATGGCGGGCCGGCTCACGAGCGCGCGAGCGCCGGCCACCCGTTGCTGCTGGCCTCCCGACAGCTCCGCCGGACGGTGGTGCAGGCGATCACGCAGGTCCACCGTGTCGACGACCTCGTCGAACCACGGTCGATCCACGTCGCGGCCCGCGATATCGAGCGGCAGCGTGATGTTCTCGGCGGCCGTGAGGGTGGGCACCAGGTTGTACGCCTGGAACACGAACCCAACCTTGTCGCGCCGCAGCTCGGTGAGGCGCTTGTCGTTCAGCGTCGTGATCTCCACCTCGCCGATGAACACGGAGCCCGAGGTCGGCGCGTCGAGGCCGGCCAGGCAGTGGAGGAGGGTGGACTTCCCCGAACCCGAGGGACCCATGATGGCGGTGAACGCTCCGGTGGCGAAGTCGACGCTCACGTCCTTCAATGCCTCGACTGCGGCGTCGCCCTCCCCGTAGACCTTCCGCAACGCCACGGCGCGAGCTGCCGGGGCGGTGTTCGCGAGGACGGCGCCGGGCCGTTCGGGTGTCGCGGACATGTCGTTGCCTCCTGATCTGCCTCATCTGCGTCCGCCCACGCTAACGCGACAGGATGCGAACGCCCATCCGGGCACGTGGACCGGCGACGGCCGCCCCGCGTCCTCCTAGCCGCGCTCGCCGCCCGGCATCGGGGTCAGGGCGCGCCCGGCCCAGTCGAGCACCTGGAGGGCGCGCGACTCCCATCCGTCCTCGAACATCACGAGGTGACCTCGTCCGTCGAAGACGAGCTCGTCGGCCTCGTAGCGACGCACCAGCTTCGCGTGCAGCGCAGGCGGTGAGATCCGATCGCGCGTGGCACCTGCCACAAGGACCGGCATCGGCACGCGCGCCGGGTCCACCCCGATCTTGCCGAGCGCGATCTCCCTCGCGACCGTGCCGGAGTCCGGCATGAAACGGACGAACAGCTCGTCGCGTACCGCCGGATCCACCTCGTTCATCAAGAGCGCGTCGGCGTCGGCTCGGCGCGGTGCGAACGTCCGGCTCCGTGCCATCGCGGGCAGGTACGCGCCCGCCTGCCGCAACAGGGGACCGGTCAGGGCCACGATCCCGCGGGGAGGCACGCTGCACAGGAACGCCGCGGCGCGAACGTGCGGATCGGACGCGGCCACCGCCTGCGCGACGAGCCCACCCATCGAGTGACCGACCAGAACGGCGTCGCCGACATGCGCGAGTGCGTCGCGGACGTCGGTGACGAGATCGCGGATCCGGACCCGGCCCAGGTCGGGCACGGGACGGCTGCCGTTCCGCCCGCGCAACTCGACCGCCCAGACGTCCCATCCGTCCGCGGCTGCGACCGGGAGGCATCGCTCCCACAACCAGGCGCCCGCCCACAGTCCGTGCACGAACACGACCGGCAGCGGCTTCGGAGCACCCCGGGACGGGAGGTGATCGAGCACGAGATCGCCGACGGCCACCCGTTCCATCGTCCACTCCTCGCACGTCGGTGGATCCCAGGCAGAGGATTCCAGGGGCGGCCCCGCCGATCGGCCCGTCTCCATGGTGGGCGCGGCAGGTTTCGAACCTGCGACCTCTCGCGTGTGAAGCGAGCGCTCTCCCACTGAGCTACGCGCCCTCAGGGGCGACGAAGTGTAGCCGCGGCGGTAGGATGTGAGGTGGACCGTGCTAGGCGGGGAATTAGCGGTGCCCTGCACCCGCAATCCGCTCTAGCGGGGCTGAATCCCCTCCCAAGGGGCTCAGGCCCCCGGGGTCAGCGCGCTGTGCCGAGCGTTGATGGCCGGGTCCCGCACGGTGCCGGCTCGCGAACCAGGTCAGGTCCGGAAGGAAGCAGCCTTAAGCGGTCACCGGCAGGCGTTGCGGGGTCGCCCGTGCCGGAGCCCAGCACAGCGAACGCGCCCGAGGAACCGGCTTCGACGGAGGGTGCACGGTCCGTCCAGCCC
>JALYMB010000010.1 GCA_030773935.1 Actinomycetota bacterium
GCCCCGTTCCCCGGGAGGACGCATGAGCGAGCACGTGCAGCTGTGGATCGACGGTCGGTGGACCGACGCCGAGGGCGGCGCCACGTTCGAAGCCACCTCCCCCTCGACCGGCGAGGTGATCGGCACGGTCGCGGAGGGCACGCGCGCCGACGCGCAGTACGCGATCGACGCCGCGCGTACCGCTTGGCCGGCCTGGGCGGGGCTGTCGCCGTTCGACCGGGCCGCGGCGATGGAGCGCGTCGCCGCCGTGATCGACGAGCGGCGGGAGGACCTCGCGCGTACGCTCACGCTCGACCAGGGCAAGCCGCTGAAGGCCGAGGCCCGCGACGAGGTGGAAGAGCTCATCGCGTACTTCGTCATGGCGGCGGCCGACGCGCGCCGGATGGAGGGCCTGCTGCCGCCCAGCGTGGATGCCAACAAACGCGTCCTGCTGTACCGGGTTCCGCGCGGCGTGGTCTCGGTCATCAGCCCGTGGAATTGGCCGTACACGATGCCGGGAGAGATCCTGGCGCCGGCGATCGCGTACGGGAATACGGTGGTCTGGGCTCCGGCGCCATCGACGTCGGTCTGCGCGGCGGCGTTCGCGTCGTGCCTCGAGGCCGCGGAGCTTCCGCGCGGCGTGGTGAACATGGTGACGGGCCAGGGGCCGGTCGTCGGCGACGAGATCGCTGCGAACCCCGGCACGCAGACCGTCGGCTTCATCGGCTCGATCGCAACGGGGCTGACCGTGGCCCAGCGAGGCGCCGGCAAGGAGCTGCTGCTGGAGATGGGCGGCAACGGGCCGCTCGTCGTGATGGACGACGGCGACCTCGACGCGGCGGTGACGGCGACGCTGACGGCGTGTTTCCTGAACGCGGGCCAGAGCTGCACGGCAGGCGAGCGGATCCTCGTCCACGAGGCCGTGAAGGACGACTACGTCGCGTGCCTCGCGAAGGCGATCGACGAGCAGGTCCGGATCGGCGACCCGTTCGACGACGCCACGACGCTCGGGCCGGTCAACAACGCCGCCACGGCCGACAAGACCGAGCGGCACGTGGGCGACGCCGTGAAGCGCGGCGCAACGGTCGTGACCGGTGGGCAGCGCGCTCCGGCCGCCGGGAGCGATCTGTTCTTCGAGGCCACGGTGCTGGACGGGGTCACCCACGACATGGAGATCGCGCGCGAGGAGACGTTCGGCCCCGTGGCGCCGGTGCAGACGATCCGCTCGCTCGACGAGGCCATCGCGGCGGTGAACGGTACCGAGTACGGCCTGCTGAGCGCGATCTTCACCCGCGACCTGCGGCAGGGGATCCGGTTCGCGGAGTCGGTGCGCGCCGGTTGGGTGAACGTGAACGAGGGCACGAACTACTGGGAGCCGCATCTGCCGTTCGGCGGCCGGGCGGGGTCCTCCAGCGGGGTCGGCCGGGTCGGCGGCCGGTTCAGCATGGATCGGCTCACCGAGCTGAAGACGGTCGTGATCGATCTGGGGGAGTGACGGGCGCGGTGTTGCTACTGGCGCAACCCGCGTATTGCCACAGCAACAGCTCGCGGGCACGATGCGAGGCGTGAGCGAGGGGAGTCCCACGCCCGTGCCCGACCGTGCCCAGACCGTGATCGTGGGCGCCGGCATCGTGGGCACCAGCGCGGCCTTCCATCTGGCGGAGCTGGGCGTGACCGACGTCCTCGTGATCGACCAGGGCCCACTGTTCGAGACGGGCGGATCCAGCTCGCACGCGCCGGGGCTGGTCTTCCAGACGAACGGCTCCCGGACGATGTGCCGCATCGCGCAGGACACCGTTGCGCTGTACGCGAGCCTCGAGCTGGATGGGGAGCCGGGCTGGTACGGCGTCGGCGGCATCGAGGTCGCCACGACCTCCGAGCGGATGCGCGAGCTCACCCGGCGCCGCGGCTGGGCTCGGTCGTACGGCCTCGACGACACCGAGCTGCTGACGCCCGCCGAGACCGTCGAGCTCATCCCGCTGCTGGATCCCTCGACGATCCTCGGGTCCTACCTCGTGCCGAGCGACGGCATCGCGAAGGCGGTGCGCCTGGCGGAGGCGATGGCGCGCACGGCGTCGGCGCGCGGCGTCGCGTTCGAGGGCGGCGTCACGGTCACCGGCTTCGACATCCGCGAGGGCCGCGTGCACGGCGTGGAG
>JALYMB010000011.1 GCA_030773935.1 Actinomycetota bacterium
GCAGGTCCCCTGACATGAAGACCTCCAGGAAGCTCCGCGGCGAGGAGGGTGCGGCCGCGGTGGAGTTCGCCCTCGTCGTGGGCCTGCTCTTCGTCCTGCTGTTCGGGATCATGGAGTTCGGGCTCGCGTTCTTCGAGCTGCAGAACCTCCGTTCGTCCGCCCGCGAGGGCGCGCGCGCGGCTGCCATCGGCGGAGACCGCGCGGAGGTGAGGACGGCGCTGGTACAGGGTGCGTCCGGCTCCCTTCCCAGCGGCTATGACGGGTTCACGCCCGCGGGCAGCGGCCCCTACTGCACCACGAAGGGCGCCGAGATCAAGGTGACCCTCCTGAACGACTCGTTGCCGCCGGGCGTGCAATCGGCCTTCCAGGTGGACATCCCGTTCCTACCCCAGATCCAGCTCACGCCCACGATCTCGGGGTCGTTCCGATGCGAATGATCGTCGAGCGTCTCCGGCGCCGCGACGACGAGCGTGGTGCGGTTGCCGTCATCGTCACCCTGTGCCTCGTCGCGATCTTCGCGATGGTGGTCTTGACCGTGGACGTCGGCGGCCTGCTCCTCGAACGCCGCTCCATGGTGAACGCTGCGGATGCCGCCGCGCTGGCCGCCGCGCAGTCCTGCGCGACCAGCGGCGACACCGATGTGCCCGAGGACGTGGCCGACACCTACGCCGTGGACAACGTGCCGGCAGTTCCGGCCGCAGGCATCACCAACATCGTGGAGAAACCGGGCTGCGATCTCGGGGTGCCGGGCCACGTGACGGTTCGGTATTCGGAGCAGCACGACCTGTTCTTTGCCGCCGTCCTGCCCAGCCAGCAGAACGTCGGCACGATCACCACGGGGGCAACGGCGGCGTGGGGGCCGCTCGGCGGCGGGTTCGCGATCCCGATCGTCCTGGACCAGGGCACGGTGCAGGGCACCTGCGACATCCCGATCCCGGTGGGCGGGGAAGTCCCCGCCACCTGCGCGTTCTGGTACGACAACAAGGACACCATGGGCAGCGGCAACTGGGGGTTCATCAACCTCGCGGAGTGGAACGTCGCCGCGGACGCCTCGTGCCCGAACAGCGGGACGAGCGACCTGAAGGATTGGGTCGAGAACGGCTATCCGGATATCCGGACGCTCAACGGAACCCCCCCGGGCAGCGCACCCACGTACGCATGCATCGGCAACGGCCACTCGGATTCGACCTGGCGCGACACGCTCACCGACGCGGAGGGGGAGACCAAGCTGTTCCCGGTGAACGATTGCACCAAGCAGGTGGATCAGAAGGGCGTGACCATCGGCTGCGACCTGCAGCCGAACAAGTACGACATCGTTGGCTTCACGTCGCTGTACATCCAGCACGTCTACCGGGGCAACGAGGCGGACGCCATCGGCACCCCCGGCTCTTCGGGGACGTGCGCTCGCGACTTCGAGCCCTTCGATGCCAACGGCGACATCGCGACGGGCCAGACGATCAACCTGAACTTCTTCGGCCTGTACGGCGGTCAGTGCTTCTCGTCGGCCCCCGACGCCATCGATCCGGCCACGCTGGTCATCCGGCCGCTGAAGAACACCGACGCGGCGTACGTGCCGTGCGCGCCGAGTCAGACGACCGGCTGCAACTACACCTACAACGCCGGCACCGTGACCTGGACCGGGTCGCCGACCAAACCGAACGGCAGCAAGGAAAGCGACGACGACCTGCGCATCTCCTTCGGCTGGCAGAACGCCGGGACCGAGGGAGCGTGCGGTGCGCGCACCAGCGACCCCAACGCGATCTGCCTGGTGACCCAGTGGAAGGGGTTCACCACCACCCCAGGCACGGTTGGCGTCGGCCCCGACTTCGGGGTGGACGCGATCAAGCTCTGCGACCTGGGATTCGCGGTGGGCTGCCCCGACGAGGGGTGAGCCGAGGTTGATGTCCGACATGGTTAAGTAGATCCGATCGGTGCCGATGGAATGGGTGCGGATCTAGTGCGGGAGAGGAGAAGTTCATGAGATCACGAGGTCTTGTCGTTGCGCTTGCGCTGCTCTTGGCGATCGGAGCCACGGCGGCGGTGTTCCTGTACGTGAACGGCGTCCGGGAGGACGCGAAGACGGGCGGCAACCTGGTGGCGGTGGTGGTCGCGACCCAGGACATCCAGGCCAACGCGGAACTGAACCCCCTGCTCGAGGCAGGCGCGTTCACCACCGCGCAGGTCACGCCCGAGACGCTCGTAGACGGGGCGGTCACCAGCCAGGACCAGCTGCGCGATCAGACCACGACCTTCCCGATCCTGGCGAACGAGCAGATCCCGCTGTCGCGGCTGTCCAGCGGCGAGCCGATCCAGGGCGGCAGATTCGGTATCAGTCCCGGGCACGTGGGGACGACCGTGCGCGTGGACGGTCCTCAGGGTGTCGGCGGCAATCTGGCCCGTGGAGACAACGTCGTCGTCTACGCCACCTTCTCCGGTGTGAAGGTCTTCAAGTCCTTCAAGGAGCTTGTGGATCAGGCGACCAACTCGAACCCCAACGCGACCAATCCGGCCACGAACCAGCAGGCCCTGCCGGCGCTCACGGTCACGTTGATCCCGACGGTCACGGTGCTCGACGTCGAGAACCCCATCGAGACCGCCGACGGAAAGAACTCCGAGGGACAGGTCACGCTCACGCTGGACCTGCTGCCCGAGGACTCTGCGAACTTCGTCTACGCTGCGGAGCAGGGGACCCTGTGGTTCGGCCTGCTGCCTCCGGGCGAGGACGGCGTGCAACTGCCCGCCGCCGCGCTGCCGATCGATAAGGTGCTGGGGAAGAAGTCTTGACCGAAGGAAGCATCGTCGCGGTCGGAACGCCGCAGTCGTTCCGGCAACAGCTGGCCCGCGCCCTCGAGGTCGAGGTCGACGAGCTCGGCTGGGTGCAGAGCGCCACGGCCGCGGAGGAACTGCTGATCAACGCCGATCGCTCGATCGACTGCCTGGTGCTGTCGTCGGAGGTGAAGGAGGCCGACGCCCTCGGACTCGCGGAGTTCGTCGGGCGTTCGGCCCCCGGCACGGCCATCGTCCTGGTGCGTGACCACACGTGGAACGGGCTGCTGCCCGCCGCGATGCGCGCCGGGATCCGCGACGTCGTCGACCTGACCCAGGGGGCCGAGGAGCTCCGCGACGCCGTCGAACGAGCGATCGTGTGGGCCAAGAACCTCCGCCAGGTGGCCCAGGGCGGCCAGGAGAGCACCCACACACGCGGCCGCATCATCTCGGTGTTCAGCTCGAAGGGTGGCACCGGCAAGACCTTCCTGACCACCAACCTGGCCACGGCGCTGGCCGAGCTCACCGGCAAGGACACGGCCGTCGTGGACCTCGACATCGACATGGGCGACGTGTTCACGTACTTCGGCCGGGAGCCCTCCGCAACGATCCAGGATCTGATGGAGCTGGGCGAGGGCGGCGACCAGGTCTCCATCCGCGCGGCCGGCGTCAAGCTCGCAGAGCACCTGTGGGCCTACGGGGCTCCGCCCGACCCGGCGGCCGAGGCGCCCGCCGGCGAAGCCATCGGGAAGTTCCTGCGCGCACTCCGCAGCAACTTCCCGTACCTGGTCGTGGACGCGTCGGTGGATTACTCGGACTCGGCGCTGGTCTGCTTCGACCTGTCCGATGCGATCTGCCTGGTCACCGGTCTCGACGTCGTTGGCGTGAAGCACCTGTCCAAGTCGTTGGACACCCTGTTGTCGATCGGCCTGCCACGCGAACGGTTCCATGTCGTGCTGAACCGCGCGGACTCCAAGGTGGGTCTGGACGCATCCGACGTGGAACGGGTCATGAAGATCCAGGTCGACGCCATGATCCCGTCCAGTCGCCTGGTCCCAACGTCGCTGAACAAGGGTCGACCCGTCGTGCTCGACGAGCCCACGTCCGAGGTGTCCGTCAGCATCCGCAACCTGGCAGCGAAGTTCGTCAGCACGGTGGGTGCCGTGGATGCGCAATTGGTCCCGATCGAGAAGAAGAAGTTCCGACTGTTCTCCAAGAGCTAGGAGGAGATCCCGATGTCGTTGGCAGACAGGCTTCAGAAGGCCCAGCAGCGGGACCGGATCTCGGAGGTCCGCGCCCGGGTGCAGGAGCGCCTGGTCGAGGTTCTGGGGCCGCGTCTGTACGACTCCACGCTGTCCGACTCCGAGCTCGAGGGACTGGTGCACCAGCGGCTGCGCGAGCTGCTTGACGAGGAGGAGGCGCCCCTCTCGGCCCAGGAGAAGCTCCTGGTCGTCCGCCAGATCGGCGACAGCGTTCTGGGCCTCGGCCCGCTCGAGCCGTTCGTTCGTGACCCGGAGGTCACCGAGATCATGGTGAACGGCTGGGACACCATCTACGTCGAGCGGGCGGGCAAGCTCTACTGGACCGGTACGAAGTTCCACGACGAGCAGCAGCTGCGCCGCACGATCGACAAGATCGTGGCGAAGGTGGGGCGCCGTGTCGACGAGGCCTCTCCGTACGTGGACGCGCGCCTGCCCGACGGTTCGCGTGTGAACGCCATCATCCAGCCGTTGTCGATCGACGGTCCGTCGCTCACGATCAGGAAGTTCGCGAGCGATCCGTACCAGGCCGAGGATCTCGTGGAGTTCGGCACGTTCACCTCGCCGGTCGCCCGATTCCTGGAGGCCTGCGTGCGCGGGCGGATCAACATCATGGTCTCAGGCGGTACCGGCGCCGGGAAGACCACCACCCTGAACGTGCTCTCGTCGTTCATCCCCGACGACGAGCGCATCATCACCATCGAGGACGCCGCGGAGCTGAAGCTGCAACAGCCCCACGTGGTGCGCCTGGAGTCCCGGCCGCCGAACATCGAGGGCAGGGGCGCCGTGACGATCCGCGACCTGGTCCGCAACGCCCTGCGCATGCGGCCCGACCGGATCGTGGTCGGTGAGTGTCGAGGCGCGGAAGCCCTGGACATGCTGCAGGCCATGAACACCGGTCACGACGGGTCGATCAGCACCATCCACTCCAACTCCCCGCGCGACTCGCTCTCGCGGCTGGAGACCATCACGATGATGGCCGGCATGGAGCTGTCCCCGAAGTCCATCCGGGAGCAGGTGTCCTCGGCGATCCAGCTGATCGTCCATCAGCAGCGGCTGAAGGACGGGACCCGTCGCCTCACGCACGTCACGGAGGTCGAGGGCATGGAGGGCGAGGTCATCACCCTGCAGGACTTGTTCACCTTCGACTTCTCCGCCGGCATGGACGACGAGGGCAAGTTCCGAGGCCGTCTGAAGTCCACGGGCCTGCGACCGAAGTTCCTGGACCGAATGGCCGAGCGCGGCGTCACCGTGGACACGGAGATCTTCGCGCTCGAAGAGCGGGGGAGCGGTCGTTGATCGCCGACACGTTCTGGGGCAGCGCCGCCGCGCTCGCGTTGGTCGTGGTGCTGGTGTTCGGCGCCTGCATCGGGCTGGGCTGGCTGCTCTTGGGCTCGGCTGCCCGGCGCAAAGCCGACCGTGCGATGGCGATGCGTCTGCGCAGCACCGGTCAGAACGTGTCCGCCGCCACGCAGGCCGCCGCCAACGCCGGCGGGTGGATCCCGTCGGGCATGACCGAGTTCGGGCGCCGGTTCGCCGACGCGGGCGGGTTCGGCGAGGAGCTGGACATGCGTCTGGAGGCGGCGGGCCTGAAGCTTCGTGCGGGCGAGTTCGTGGTGGCTTCGGTCGCCGGTTCCGTGATCGCGGGCTTCGTCGGCGTGGCGACCTTCAGCACGTGGGTCTTCGGCCTGATCTTCGCCGGCGTGGGCGCGGTGGCTCCCTGGTTCCTGCTGAAGTACCAGCTGGGGAAGCGGGCCGAGAAGCTCCGTGAGCAGCTCCCCGACGTCCTGACGATCCTGGCGAGCTCCCTGCGGGCCGGACACAGTTTCCTGCAGGCACTGGACACCGTCTCCAAGGAGATCCCCGAGCCGGCCGCGGCCGAGTTCATCCGGGCGGTCGCCGAGGTACGCCTGGGACGTCCCATCGAGGACGCCTTGGGTGCCATGGCCGAACGCGTGGGCAGCGAGGACTTCAAGTGGGCCGTCCTGGCCGTCAACATCCAGCGCGAGGTCGGAGGCAACCTGGCGGAGATCCTGGACAACGTGTCCGACACGCTTCGCGAGCGCGCGATCATGCGCCGCCAGGTGCGGGTTCTCACGACGGAGGGTCGCCTCTCCGCGTGGGTCCTGGGGATCATGCCGTTCGTGATCGCGCTCTACATGTACGCGGTGAACAAGGAGTACATCAGCCTCCTGATCACGACGACGGTGGGTTGGGTCATGCTGGCCGGCGCCGGCGGGCTCTTGACACTGGGGGTTCTCTGGATGAGGAAGATCGTGAAGATCGATGTCTGATCTCTGGCTCGTCCTCGCGTTGGTCGGCACGTTCGGTGCGATCCTGCTGACGGGCTTCGCGCTCGACGGTGTGATGAACGAGCGGAAGCGTGCCGTGCGGCTCCTCGAGTCCCAGGTCAGCGGCGCCTCCGACGTCAACCTGCGCGAGCAGGAGATGTCGCAGTCTTTCTCGCGGCGGGCATTGATCCCTGTGCTGTCTGCGGCCGGCCGCGTGGCCCGGCGTGTTACGCCGTTGGACGCGAGGGATCGGCTCACGCGCAAGCTTCTCCTGGCCGGCAGCCCCGCCGGCTGGGACGCCGAACGTGTCATGGCGTTCAAGATCATCGGCCTGGTGGGCGGCTTCGTCCTGGGGTTCGTGGTCGCGTCCTCAACGGGACTCTCCGGGGTGGTAACGGTGCTCGTGGCAGGTCTGTTCACGTTCGCCGGGTTCATCGCGCCCGACTCGATCGTGAACGGACGGGTCGAGGACCGGCAGCGTGAGATCCTGCGCACCCTCTCGGACACCCTGGACCTTCTGACGATCAGCGTGGAGGCGGGGCTCTCCCTGAACGCGTCCATCTCCCAGGTCGTCCAGAACGTGCCTGGGGTCTTGTCCCAGGAGTTCGCGCGCATGTTGCAGGAGATCCAACTCGGCGTGCCCCGGTCCGATGCGTTCCGCCATCTTGCCGAGCGGACCGACGTGGACGAGCTGAACGCCTTCGCCCTGGCCATGATCCAGGCCGACGTCTTCGGCGTGAGCATCGCTGGCGTGCTGCGGACCCAGGCAGAGCAGCTGCGGATCAAGCGCCGGCAGCGGGCGGAGGCCAAGGCGCAGCAGATCCCCGTGAAGATCGTCTTCCCCCTGATCTTGTGCGTCCTGCCGGCCCTCTTCGTGGTCATCGTCGGCCCGGGCGCGATCCGGATCGCGACGAGCCTGCTGAAGGCCTGAGCCCGACCGTCAGACGGCATAGGTCCGATGCTGCCTCGGCACCTCGGTCCTTCGCCGGGTGTCCCAAATGCCCTACAGCTGCTAGCGTCCCCCGTGCAGGGGGGAAGGGCTGGCCTGAACGGATCGGCCCCCGGGACACCGCGACGGAAGGGTCTTGATGCTGGGTCGGGTGGAGGGTGTCGCCGCATCGCGCCGGCCGATCTCGGATGTGACGGTTCGGGTCCCCGAGGCAGGGCCGGCGACGCCTGCTCGGCTCCAGTACCGGTCCCTCTACCGGCGTGTCGCCGTCACCGATGCGTTGGCGGTCGCCGCCGGTTTGATCGTCGCGCACTGGATCCGGTATGGGATCGGGGCGCCCCGCGGGAACTTCCTGTGGTTGTTCCTGTGGTCTCCCCTCATCACCTGCGTCGTGTACGGCGCCTTCCGTCTGTACCAGGCCCATCGGTTCACGCCGGCGGAGGAGTTCCGTCGCATCATCTTGGCCGTCACATTGAGCCTGATCGGCGTGGTGACGCTGTCGTTGTGGTCGATGGCGTCGTTGTCGCGACTCTGGCTCGCGTT
This sequence comes from Actinomycetota bacterium, assembly GCA_030773935.1. Lineage (GTDB taxonomy): Bacteria > Actinomycetota > UBA4738 > UBA4738 > HRBIN12 > JALYMB01. The sequence continues at coordinate 7,809 of JALYMB010000011.1, forward strand.
GTCGTGGATCCTGGGCGTCTTCTTCGCGCTGGCCTCTCGCCGGGTGTGGCACTGGTCGATCTTCCGGTCGCGGATGAAGGGTCGGTACCTGTTCCCGACGTTGATCGTCGGTACGAACGTCGAGGCCATGCATCTGGAGACCGCGATGCAGCACCCACGCTTCGGGTACCGCTCCATCGGTCTGGTTGCCACCGATGAGTCGGCGCCGGCGCGCGGGGCTTCGGTCATGGGTGGCATCGGCGACCTTCGAGACCTGATCCGCGAGACGGGTGCGGAATGCGTGTTCGTGGCGGCGAGCGCGTTGTCGTCCGCGGAGATCGCCCACGTCGCCAAGGCGGTCCGCCGTGAAGGCGTCGAGGTGCGCGTGACGGCCACGCTTCCGGAGATGCTGGCGTCGCGGCTAACGGTGCAACCGATCGGCGGCATGATGGCGCTGTCGTTGAAGCCGGTGAGCCTGAGCGGAACGCAGGCGGCCGTGAAGCGCGCCTTCGACCTGTCCGCCTCGTCGCTGGGGCTCCTCTTGCTCTCCCCCGGCCTCCTTCTGATCGCCGCCGCCGTGAAGCTCACGTCGTCGGGCCCCGTCTTCTACCGCCAGGGACGGGTGGGGCAGCGCGGGGCTCCTTTCACGATGCTGAAGTTCCGGACCATGCGCGATGGGGCGGATGCGAACGTCGCGGAACTCCGGCGCACGCACGGCATCGACGGCCTGATGTTCAAGCTGCAGGACGATCCCCGGGTGACTCGGCTGGGGCGCATGCTCCGCCGGTTCAGCCTCGACGAGCTCCCGCAGCTGATCAACGTCCTTCGCGGGGAGATGAGCCTCGTGGGACCTCGCCCGCCGTTGCCCGAGGAGGTGGCCGAGTACGAGGACTGGCAGTTCGACAGGCTCGAGGTCCCACCCGGGGTAACGGGCCTGTGGCAGGTGAGCGGCCGCAGCGAGCTCTCCTTCGACGAATGTGTGCGGCTCGACCTGTTCTACATCGAGAACTGGTCGCTCGCGTACGACCTGTACATCGTCGCGAAGACCCTGCCGGCGCTGGTCTCCCGCCGCGGCGCGTACTGAGCTCGCGGGTCCGCCGCACTCAAGTTCCGACCCCGGTTGCGCCGACACATCTAGGGTGAGCGAGAAGCACACACTGGACAAGATCGTGGCGGCCTTCGCGGAGGCCGTCGCCGCCGCCGACTTCGACAAGGCCGAGGGCTGGCTCGCGGTCGCGACGTTCGCGCGCGACCGGACCCTCGACGTCGACCGACCGGCTCGATAGGCCGTCACGGCCGGTTCGTACCTCCCCGCGACAGGCGCGCCGTGACGCCCCGCTGCTAGGCTTCGCCGCCATGGACGTGGCCTACCAGGGGGAACCCGGCGCCTACAGCGAGCTCGCGGTGCGTCAACTGTTCCCCGACGCGGGCCCGATGCCCTGCGAGACGGTGCGCCTCGTGTTCTCCCGGGTGACCAGCGGCGAGGTTCCCTTCGGGGTCGTGCCGCTGGAGAACTCGCAGGCAGGCTCGGTGAACGAGACGTACGACCTGCTCCTGCACACCAGCCTCCTGCGGATCGTGGGAGAGGCGATCGTGCGCGTCGACCACGCGCTGCTCGGTGTTCCCGGAGCACGGCTGGAGGACATCCGCCGGGCCTCCTCCCACTGGCAGGCACTGGCGCAGTGCGACGAGTTCCTGTCGTCGATGCGGATCGAGCCGGTGCCCGTTCACGACACCGCCGGCGCCGCGCGGATCATCGCGGCGTCCGGCTCGAAGACGGAGGGCGCCATCGCAAGCGTCGAGGCCGGATCGCGGTTCGGACTGGCGGTGTTGGCCGAACGCATCCAGACCGAGAAGGAGAACTTCACGAAGTTCGCGGTGATCGCCACCGAGGGAACGGCCCTGGCCGAGGCCGACAAGACATCGCTGGTGATGGCGGTGGCCGACCGCCCCGGATCGCTGCTCGCGTCCCTGCAACCCTTCGCCGAACGAGGGATCAACCTGCACAAGCTCGAGAGCCGCCCGCGCCGCGGACGAGCCTTCGAGTACGTCATGTACGTGGACCTGATGCGCGCGGCGGAGCACCCCGACGTGGTCGCCGCCCTCGAAGAGGTGGCCGCGCACACCTCGATGCTGCGTGTGCTGGGCTCGTACCGCGCCGCTCCCGAACCCGAGTAGCGCCCCGCCTACCCCACGAGGTCGGCGGTCCTCCATGCCACCACGATCGCGGTGACCGCCGCGATCCCGAGGAATCCCGCGATCATGATCGCCCTGCGCTGTGCCGGGCCGCCCCAACCCTCGGCGACCGTGCCGGCCGCGAGTCCCGCCACGAACCCACCGACGTGGGCATGCCAATCGATGCCGGACACCGACAACCCCAGCACCAGGTTGATGGCGAGCAGGAAGACCATCTGCTGGATCCGCGCCGCGGCCAGCGCCTGGTGGCGGCGACGATAGTTGTAGGCGAAGAAGGCGCCGAACAATCCGAAGATGGCCCCCGAGGCGCCGACCCCGACCTGTATCGGTGATGCGAACGCGAACGAAACCGCGCTGGCGAACAGGCCGGTGGTGAGGTAGATCAGGGCGAACCGAACCCTGCCGAGCTCCTGCTCGATCACATGCCCGAACAGGAAGAGCGCATAGGCGTTGAAGGCGATGT
>JALYMB010000012.1 GCA_030773935.1 Actinomycetota bacterium
ACCGAGCATTTCGACCGGCCCGACTGGATCGACCGGGTCCGCAAGGACCCCGCCGCGTTGCGCGACATCCTGAGTGACGGATCGCCGAGCGACGAGACCGAGCAGCCGAGCGTGACCTCGCTGCAGGGAGAGGCACGGGCCGCCGGCGACGGATCCGAGCCTTCGCACCCGGCCGAGCCGGTGGTGTTCCTGCCGGATCTCGAGTCGGACGAGGCGGCCTCTACGGCGAAGGCTCTCGGGAGTCCGCCGGCCCGCCGGCACCGGTGGAGGTGGCCGTGGATGTGGACGCTCGGGCTGGTGTCGGTGGCGGTCCTAGTGGGCACGGCGCCGGCCTCGATCACCCAGGGTCGGCGTTCGGTCCGGCCGCGCAGCTGAGGCCGTCACCCGGACGGACACGCCGCCGTCGGTCGCGGATACTGAGCGCGTGACGATCCAGGACGCCACCGCGCCCCTGCGACGGGTGTACGTCCGAGCGCCGGTCCCCGCAGATCTGGAGGCATGGCGGACCTACGGCTGGCGAGAGGCCCCCGATGCCTCCCGCGCCGTCCAGGAACACGCCGCGTTCCGCGCCGTCCTGGAGGAGGGCGGCGCCGAGGTGGTCGTGGGCGGCGCGTCCACGCCGGGCGACCCCGACGCGATCTATGCCTACGATCCCACGCTCATGACCGATCTCGGCGCCATCCTCCTGCGCCCTGGGAAGCGGGGACGCAGAGATGAGCCCGCCGCCGCCGAGATGGACCTCGCGGCCGCCGGCGTCCCGATCCGGGCACGGATGAGCGAGCCCGCCACCGCTGAGTGCGGCGACATGTTCTGGCTCGATGCCCGGACACTCCTGGTCGGCGTGGGCTACCGGACGAACCCCGCCGCCGTCGAGCAGCTCCGCGCGTTCCTGGGGAGCGTTGTCGACGTGGTCGTCTTCGATCTGCCCCACTTCCACGGTCCGGAGGAGTGCCTGCACTTGATGTCGTTCGTGTCGCCGTTGGCGCCGGACCTGGCGGTCGCGTACCTGCCCATGATGCCCGTGCGGCTCCTGCACCTGCTTCGCGATCATGGGATCGCGATCGTCGAGGTCCCCGACGAGGAGTTCGAGTCGATGGGACCGAATGTGCTGGCGCTGGCGCCCCGCCGAGCCCTGACGATCGAGGGCAACGGCGAGACCCGCCGCCGTATGGAGGCGGCCGGGGTCGAGGTCCGCACCTATGCCGGTCGGGAGATCTCGCGCAAGGGCGACGGCGGGCCCACCTGCCTCACGAAGCCGCTGAGCCGCGGATAGGCCCACGGCCGGCGGCTTTCGGTATCCTCGCGCCGCGATGGCCTTCAACTGGTGGAAGTTCCTGCACCTCGCCGGCATCTTCAGCTTCCTGATCTGTCACGGCGTCTCGATCTTCGTGCTGTACCGGATCCGCAACGTGCAGCTGGATCGCGTGAAGATCGGCGAGCTGATCTCGTTCTCAGGGCTCACGACGATGCCCATGTACGTCTCGTTGCTCGTGTTGATCATCGGTGGCGTGGGAGCCGGCATCACGATCAAGGCGTTCTCGCAGTTGTGGCTGTGGGTGTCGATCGCGATCCTGCTGATCACCGTGGGCCTGATGGCCGCCGTTGCCTCGCCGTACTTCAAACAGATCACGGCGGCGTGCGAGGTACGGCCTTCCGGCGTTCCCCGCAAGGCCGACGAGGAGCTGGACGCGCTGCTCCACGGCCGGACCACCACCCTGATCACCGCGATCGGCTCGGTCGGGCTGTTCGCGATCCTCTACCTGATGATCTTCAAGCCCTGGCTGTAGCGCCGGGGGATCAGGCCGGCGGCAGCGGACGTTGCGCCGGGCCGTTGACGACCTCTCCCATCGGCCCGAACCGCGATCCGTGGCACGGGCAGTCGAACGTTCCCTGGCCCGGGTTCCATGCCACGGTGCACCCCAGATGCGTGCACCGGGCGCTCATGAGGTGAAGCTCGCCCGCGGCATCCATGAAGGCGGCCAGCTTCTCCCCTTGCTGTTCGATGAGGCCGCCCTGTCCGGCTTCGAGCTCACGGACCGCCTGCACCACGGTCCGGCACACCAGCACGTCGCGATCGGCCTGCTCGCTGATCCGGCCGGGGATCGAGGCCGTGAAGAAGCGCTTCGCGCCGGTCATGCCCTTGTTGCCGATCACGATCAGGTCGGCGTCGACGCGCTTCGCCGCGTCCAGGATCTCCCTCGTGGGATCGCCGGAGAGGATCACCACCTCCGTGGGCACGGATCCCGCGTAGGTCGCCACCGTGTCCGCGGTGACGAGCTCCCCGGTGGCCGGGTGCCCGACGAACACCATGGTGACCCGCGCCTGGAAGCTCTCGGCCAGGTCGTAGGCCTTGCGGGCGGCCCGATCGGCGGTCTTCGAACCATCGGTGGCCAGCAGCAGGTGGGTGTAGCGGCCCTCCTGCGGCGCCCGATCGCTGACGATCAACAGGTCGCAACGCGAGTGGTGGGACAGACGGTGGGCGACGTCGCCGAGGGAGTACTGCTGCCCACGGCCGCCGCTCACGACCAGCAGCCCCGCGTCGCGTTGCTCCGCGAACTCCACGAGCGTCTCGGCGGGCCTGCCCTCCAGCAGCTGCCCCGTCAGCTTCCGGGCCCGCACCCCGGCCGCCTCGCAGGCCGTGACGGCGGCGGCGAGCGTGTCCCGGGCGGCCGCGTCGCCGGGGACCTGCACATGGGCCACGATCAGCTCCGCGTTGTTGGCCACGGTGATGGCGCCGGCGACCTCGCCCGCGCGGACGCTGCTCGCCGAACCGTCGGTGCCGTGCACGATCCGTTTGTACGCCACGTCGGCCTCCCGTCAAACGCGGACGACGCTACCATCGAGCCGTGACCGATCGCGTGGTGAACTTCGCCGCCGGACCCGCCACGCTCCCCGTCCCCGTCCTGGAGGAGGTGCGCCGCAACCTCCTGTCGCTGCCGGGCGTGGGCATCTCCCCGCTGGAGATCAGCCACCGCAGCCCGTGGTTCGAGGGGGTGATCGGCGAGGCGGAGGCCAACCTCCGACAGCTGCTGGCGATCCCCGACACCTACCGGGTGGTGTTCGTGCAAGGTGGGGCCACGTTGCAGTTCTCGATGGTGGCCATGAACCTCCTGCGGGGCTCGGATGGGCCCGCGGGCTACGTGGTTACGGGTTCGTGGGGCGGGAGGGCCCTGGCCCAGGCGGCCAGGGAGGGCCGGGCGCGGACGCTCTGGGACGGGAAGGCCGGCGGCTACGTTCGCGTGCCCGGTCCCGACGAGCCGGAGCAGGCCACCGGGGCGGCCTACGTCCACATCACGGCCAACGAGACGATCCAGGGGGTGGAGTGGCCGCTCGACACTGAGCCGGTCACCGACGCGCCCCTGGTGTGCGACGCGTCCAGCGACTTCCTGTCGCGGCCGGTCGACGTGTCGCGGTACGGTCTGCTCTACGCGTGTGCCCAGAAGAACGCGGGGCCCGCCGGCGTGACGGTGGCGATCGTCCGCGACGATCTGCTGGCACGGATCCCCGACGGTCTGCCCGCCATGCTGGACTACCGCACCTATGCCGATCACGGCTCCATGTACAACACGCCTCCGGTGTTCGCGATCTACGTGCTGCTGCTCGTGACCCGCTGGCTGCGCGACGACGTCGGCGGCCTCGACGCTCAGTTCCGGATCAACGGCGCGAAGGCGGCCGTCCTGTACGACGCGATCGACCGGAGCGACGGCTTCTACCGCGGCCACGCCGAGCCCGGATCGCGTTCGCTGATGAACGTGACCTTCCGCCTGCCGACCGAGGAGCTCGAGAGGACCTTCCTGGCCGAGGCCGCCGGCCAGGGCCTGGTCGAACTGAAGGGCCACCGCAGCGTCGGCGGGATCCGCGCGTCGATCTACAACGCGATGCCCCTTGCGGGCGCGCAGGCGCTCGCCGCGTTCATGCGCGACGTCGCGCGACGCACGGGCTGAGCATCCCCGCAGGGATCGACGAGTTAGGCACCCACGAGTTCGTCGACGGCCTCGCTGAACACCGCGGTATGGCGATCCACGTCCTCGGTGGTGGTCGCGGGCGACATCAGCGCCATGTTGTGGAACGGCGTCAACAGGATCCCGCGGTTCAGCAGGAACAGATGGATGAAGGCGTCCAGCTCCGCGTCCTGACCGGCGGCGGCCTCCACCCCGTCGCGGGCCGGGTTCGGACGGAACAGGTACTCGGCTCTGCACCCCAACCGCACGATGTGCCAGGGAAGTTCGTGCGAGCCGATCACGCCCTCCACACCCTCGGTGAACCGGACCGCGAGCTCCTCCATCCGAACGAACGCCTCGTCGGTGAGGATCTCGCCGAGGGTGGCACGCATGGCGGCGAAGGAGAGCGCGTTGCCCGCGAGGGTTCCGCCGACACCTCCGACGTCAGTCTCGTGCCAGTTCGTGCCGGCCACGACGCGGTCCGCCACGTGCTGCGTCATGCCGTATGCGGCGCTGGGCACACCGGCACCGAGGGTCTTGCCGATCGTGAGCACATCGGGCTGCAGACCGTAGCGTTTCGTGTAGCCGCCGGGGCCGGCGCAGATCGTGTGCGTCTCGTCGATCACCAACAGCGTGCCGTACGTGCTGCACAGGTCCCGGACGCCCTGGTGGTAGGCCTCGTCGGGCAGAACGATGCCGATGTTCGTGAGCGCCGGCTCGAACAGACAGCACGCCGCATCGCCGTCGGCGAGCGCCTCCTCCAGGCCCGCCAGGTCGTTGAACTGCACCACACGTGTCGTCAACGACGGATCGACGGACGGTCCGACGTTGCCGGACGACGAGACCACGCGGCCGTCCTGCAACGTGGCGAAGGTCTCGTCCACGGTGCCGTGGTAGTTCCAGTCGTGCACGACCACCTTCGAGCGGCCGGTGATCTCGCGCGCCAACCGCAGGACGAAACGATTGGCGTCGGTGGCGGTGAGGCAGAACTGCCAGTAATCGAGACCGAAGCGCCGTCGCATCTCGTCACCCACCCAGATCGCGTCCTCCGTCGGAAGCATGAAGGTGAGGCCCTTGGCGGACTGCTCGGCGATCGCGTCCACCGCGATCTTCGGGCCGTGGCCCGCCATGGCGCCCGTGTCGCCCAGGCACAGATCGACGTACTCGATGCCGTCCACGTCGGTGAACCGGGCGCCGTGCGCCTCCTCCACCCAGACCGGGAACGCGCCCGGCCAGCGCGTCATCCAGTTCATGGGCACGCCGTAGAGCAACGACCGCTTGGCCTGCTCCGACAGCTCACCCGAACGCGAGTGGGTGTCGAGGAACCGGCGCCGCTCCCGGTCCATGAGATCGGTGAGACGGGATCGGTCGATCGTCGTCACGATGCCTCCTGTCCTGAAAGGGGATCGGCGCCTACCGCCGAGGTGGCCGCCAGTCTAGCCAGGTCAAGTCGGCGGGCGAGCACGCCGATGGGACAGCACGATGGTCTCTCGCCAGTTGCCCGAACCCGCGCCGTTCCGGCGCGCCGCCGACCAGCTCACCCGCCGGGAGTCCGACATCCCGCTCGGGCCGTCGCGCCTGGGCAAGCCCCACCGCCGGACCGAGGACGGCTGGCTCGATCGGTGGATGGAGACCGTCTCCGACCTCGCCCGGTTGAAGAACTCCCACCCCATGCTGGACGCCGTGATCGACGAGCAGATAGGGCGTCGCATCCGCATCGGCGAACGGTGGCTGGCCGACTTCGCATCCTGCAACTACCTGGGCTTCGATCTCGACGAGGAGATCATCGCGTCGATCCCCGGCTACATCGAGAAGTGGGGGACCCACCCGAGCTGGTCGCGCCTCCTGGGCAGCCCGCGGCTGTATGAGGAGATCGAGGAGGAGATGACCGATCTCCTGGGGTGCGAGGACGTCCTGCTGTTCTCGACGATCACGCACATCCACACGTCGGTCATCCCCGTGCTGGCCGCTGAGGGCGTCATCTTCATGGACGGCCGCGCCCACAAGACGATCTACGACGGATGCTCCTACGCGCGGGCGCACGGGGCGACCCTGAAGCGCTTCCGGCACAACGACGTCGGCCATCTCGCCGAGCTGCTCACAGCCTCCGATCCCTCCGTGCCGCGCCTGGTCGTGATGGACGGTGTCAACTCGATGACGGGCAACGCCCCGGACGTGGCCGGGTTCGCCGAGCTGGCCCGCGAGCACGACGCCTTACTGTACGTGGACGATGCGCACGGCTTCGGCGTGATCGGCGAGCGGAGCCCCGACGAGCTCTGCGACTACGGTACGAAGGGCAACAGCGTCATGCGGCACCTCGGCGCGCCCTACGACAACGTGATCCTGGTCGCCGGCTTCTCGAAGGCATACTCGTCGCTGCTGGCCTTCATGGCGCTCCCGACGAAACTGAAGGACGTCCTGAAGGTGCTGGCGCCTCCGTACCTGTACTCGGGCCCCTCTCCCGTCGCGTCGCTCGCGACGACGCTCACCGGCCTGGAGGTGAACCGGACCCGTGGCGACGCGCTTCGCCTGGAACTGTGGAGGAAGACCCACCGGGTCCTGGACGCCCTGCGCGACCTGGACATCTACACGCCGAACGAGTCGGGCTACCCGATCATCGAGATCCCCCTCGCCAGGCACGAGGAGATCGACGACGTGGGCCGGTACCTCTTCGACCACGGCATCTACGCCACCATGGCCGCCTACCCGCTGGTGCCCAAGACCGAGGTCGGCTTCCGGATCCAGACCACCGCGGCCAACACCGACGAGGAGGTCGACGAGCTGATCTCGGTGCTCGGGAGCCTCCGGGAGCACTTCCAGCTCGAGGCGGGCGAGCGCGCCTCGGTCTGAGGGCCGGGCCCGTGCCTGGGCTCTGCCTGAGCTGTACCCCGAAATCGGCAGCCCCGGCTTCTACAGTCACCCTGGGAAGCCGTCGATACGCACATTGATGAAGAAGAGGGCGTGGTTCCTGTACCCCATCGTCGCCGGCGTGGCCACGTTGGCCTACCTCACGGTGTACCACCACAGCTGGCTGTACAACGCGATCGGGATCTCCTCGCCGATCGTGATCCTGCTGGCGGTGCGGATGCACAGGCCGGAGCAGCGCGCGCCCTGGTTCCTGTTCGCGATCGGGCAGACCCTCTTCATCGCCGGCGACGTGATCGCCTACAACTACAACAGCTTCTTCGGCGGAGAGCTCCCCTATCCGGCGATCAGCGACGCGCTGTACCTGTCGGTGTACCCGTGCCTGGTGGCGGGGATCCTCTTGATGATCCGCCGCCGCTATCCGGGGAAGGACCGCGCGAGTCTCATCGATTCCCTCATCGTCTCGATCGGCATCGGAACGATCTCGTGGGTGTTCCTGATCGCGCCGTACGCGCACGACACCGAGTCCGGTCTGCTCACGAAGATGACGTCGATGTCGTACCCGATCATGGACCTGGTGTTGCTGGCCGTGGCCGTGCGGCTCGCGGTCGGCATCGGAAAGCGCGCGCCGTCGTTCGCCCTGATGATGCTGGCGATCCTGGCTCTGTTCGCCACCGACGCCATCTACGGATGGCTCTTGCTCGGCGAGGGCTACACGCCCGGCAGCGGCGCCCTCGAGGCGGGCTGGATCGCCTTCTACGTGATCTTCGGCATGGCGGCGCTGCACCCCTCCATGCGAGCCCTCTCGGAACGGGCGCCCGACGCCGACTCCAGACTGACGACGTTTCGCCTGAACCTACTGACCGGAGCCGCGCTGATGGCGCCCGGCGTGCAGGCGATCGAGGCGATCCGTGGCAACGACGTCGATCTCCCGATCGTCCTGGGTGCGTCCATGTTGCTGTTCCTGCTGGCGATGGACCGGATGGCGGGACTGCTGCACGCTCAGGAGCAGTCCGCAAAGCGGGAGCGGGCGCTGCGTTCCGCCGGCGCCGCCCTGGTCACCGCCACGAACCGCGAGGGGATCTACGCCTCCACCCTGACCGCCGCTCGCTCGCTCGCCGGCGACGACGCGGCGATCCGCGTCTGCGAGGTCCAGGAGGGTGGCGACGTGCTGGAGGTCGTGGCCTCGGTCGGCGGTGACCCCGGCGTCGAGGGGCATCGGTTCGCCTT
>JALYMB010000013.1 GCA_030773935.1 Actinomycetota bacterium
GCCATGGGCACCGACGCCTCGGCGTCCTTGCGCGTCTCCCAGAGGCTGAGCGAGAGGCAGGTGTTCTCACCGAGGTCGGCGAGGCCGTACTTCCTGAACCCGGGCTGCTCCTGGAACGTCCGCAGCATGCCCCTCTGGGCAAGGTCGGCGAGCTCCTGGAAAGAGCCGGTCTTGATCTTGTATGTCGCGATGCGTAGGTAATTCATGTGCGCGTTCTCCCTTTGCTCGTTTGCTCGGTTTCGTGCCCCTGACCATCCGGGGCCAACGTGAACCAGATCTGAGCGGTACCCGCCCGGGTATCAGGCCTTCGCTGGTCCCAGCGATCGGTCGGGATCGATGGCGGCCGGCCCCGTGACTCCTGCTTCTCCCCTCAGGTACGGGGGTCGCGCCTCCTCTAGCGTACGTCTTTTGCCGATGGCCACGACGGGCCCCGGAACGCCACGGGTCGGGGCCAGCTACGAGCATGTCGATAGCGCAGCCAGGGCGTCACCCGTACCGCGGCCGGCAACGCTGTCTCAGAAGCCGGGGTACTCCGGCGGCTGCGGGCTGCACGCGGCGTGGAGACTCCCCACCAGCGAATCGTAGAGCGCCTGGCCGCCGGGCCTGAACTGGGGAACGGCCGTCGCCGGCGTACCGGCAGCGGAGAACACGAGGGAGTGCAGCATGTCGGGGTCGGTGGTCAGGTCGTACCCCTCCCAGTCGGCGCCGCTGGTGTTGGTGGACCAATACCGGACCAGCAGTCCCGTTCTGCTCCGGACCGCGCAGTACGTCGGCACCCTGCTGGTCTTCTAGCGTCTCTCAGTGCGCGAGACCATGCGTCGCGGGATGGGGCGTAGAGCGACGTGATGGGTCAGATCCGAGAGGGAGAGCCCGGCGCCGCGCTCAGATGAACTCGTCGGGGCGATTGTCGGCGTCCAGGAGCGCTCGGAGGCTCACCGAGGGACACCCCTTCTCCAGGTGTCGTTCGATCAGGGACCGCCACATGAGGTTCTTGGCCCGGGCCGCGGCCAGCTCCCGCCGGACGGTCTCCAGCTCGGACCACGCCGCGGACGCACCGTCGCGGGCGGTTCCCTGGAGTTCCTCGCGCTCGAGCATGACGCCTACCGTATCGGCAGGGGACGGGCCCGGGTAAAGGCCTCCGACGGGGGCTTGCGGGGCCTAATCGGCGGCCCGACGTCGCTGGAGGATGGCGAGCGACGAGACGCCGATGACCACGAGAACGGCCAAGGCCATCAGGAGGGGCGACACGTTCGATCCGGTGAACGCGGTACCGCCCGACCCCGCTGTTCCGCCGGTCCCCAGGACGTCCGGACCGCCGTGAGGCTGCGGAAGGGAGGAGTCGGCCAGGGCCGGCATCGCTGTGACCAGGCACATGAACAACGAGGTTCCCAGCACGACTGCTGTCTTCCTCACGATCGCCCTCCTTCGTTCCACGGCCCCGTGCGGAAGCGCGGGGATGCTCTTTGAGAGAATACTCACCGAACCGCGTCCTTCAAGCAGCCCGGCGAAAGACGGTTTCCCGGGAGGGGCCGGTAGGCTACGTGCCACGGTGGAGACATCCAGGGCTACGGGGTCCATCTTCGAGCGCGGTGACGGAGGCCGGTTCTCCGGCGAGGTGTGGCTGCGTACCACGCTGACCGACGAGGAGGGCACCAACGTAGGGATCGTGCATTTCTCTCCGGGTGCGCGCACCCACTGGCACCGGCACCCGGGGGGTCAGTTCCTGTACGGCGTTGCGGGCCGCGGGCGCGTACGCACGCGCGGCGAACCCGGCCACGTCCTGGAGCCCGGCGACGTGATCCACGTGAGCACTGACGAGTGGCACTTCCACGGCGGCGGCCCGGACACGCCGTTGGTGCACGTCGCGGTGAACGGCGGCGGGACGCCGGAGTGGGCCGAGCCCGTGACCGACGAGGAATACGACGAGGGCTTCTGACGCCGCGGCGGTCGCCGGCGACTCACACCCAGCCGGGGGGATCCGTGCGGCGCGCGACCTTCCCGTCCCATTCGGCCAGCGGCGCACACCACCAATACCACTGCTCGTCCTCCTGCGGAAGGTCGTCCAGGGGGATCCTGCCGTTCGCCCAGAGCAGGGCGTCCCAGGGATGTTCGTCCTCCGGCGCCCACGGGAACAGGCGGCGCACGACGCGTTCGGCCAGTTCGAAGGGCGGTTCGAAGTCGACGTCGAGTCCCTCGGCGATGTCCCACCCGTGCACCAGCGTTTCGTCGCAGCCCATCGCCAGGAATCCGTCGGCGTCGGCCATGCCTCCGGGGTGGAAGCCCCGAGCCTCGGGCGGCGCGGCGCGCGCGACATCGGCGAGGATCGCTGCGCCGCCCAGCAGGCTCGTCAACGTGCCATCCACGTTCACGGTGGCGTCGCCGTCACGGATCGAGGGCAGCCGGCTCGTGGCACGACGCGCCAGGTGGCCGGCGTAGAAGAGATGGCAGTCCACGATGTGGTCCAGCGTCTGCCGGCACGACCACTGGAGGGAGCCGGCAGGGGCGTTCCAGTCGCTCTCCAACTCGGGCTCCAGCGTGGCGAACGCGAAGGCCGCGGCGTCGGTGAGATCCTCTGGTCGCACGGCCGCAAGTATCCTCCGCGGATGCACCTTCCGCGACCACTCGTGGACGTCCGGTGGCTGCGCGACCATCTGCGTGAGCCGGGTCTGGTGGTCGCCGACGTCCGCTGGATCAACGGAGGCACCGCGGAGCAGGTCCGCGATGCCTTCGGCGCGGGCCATATCCCGGGCGCCGTGCTGCTGGACGTGGATCGGGATCTGGCGGGGCCTCCGGGGTCGTTGGGCCGTCACCCGCTCCCGGATCCCGCCGTCTTCGCCGCCACGATGGGTCGCACCGGGATCGGCGGCTCCGCCCAGGTCGTGGCCTACGACGACGCCGGGGGTTCGATCGCGGCGCGGCTGTGGTGGATGCTGGACGTGCTGGGTCTTCCGGTCGCGGTGCTGGACGGCGGACTGGGATCGTGGAACGGGCCGCTCGAGACCGGCGGCCCGACCGCGTCCCCGCCGCCCACGGTGTTCGCTGCGACACCCTGGCCGCGTGAGGCCGTCGTCGACCTCGACGAACTGGTGGAGATCCTTCGCAGGAGGGAGCCGGCCGTCGTCGATGCCCGAGCGGGCGAGCGTTACACGGGCGATGCCGAACCGATCGATCCCGTGGCCGGGCACATCCCCGGGGCAGCCAGCGCGCCCTGGTCGGAGAACCTCGATCCCGACACGGGCCGGTTCCTCCCCGCCGAGG
>JALYMB010000014.1 GCA_030773935.1 Actinomycetota bacterium
GATGGGGGTCGACGGCTTCGGCAACGTGCAGCTGAACCTCGGTCCCGCCGAGCTCGAGCATGCCGGCCTCGGGGAGCAGCTCGTCGTTGCCGGACGGCCTGCGCCGCTGGTCGCCGTGTTCTCCGACGTCCCGGAGCAGACCATGGCGGCGATCATCGACTCGCAGGGTTTCCTGGCGGTCGTCGTGAACCATGGGAGCGCGGCCTCCCTGCTGGGCCTGCGGCCGGGCGCGACGGTGATGGTCGAGGGCGGCTGAGGCCGCCTCGTTCGACCTTCAGGACGAAGAGGCGGACGGCGCGCTCGGGAGCTGGCCGGGGCTGGTCGGTCCCTGCAGGGGCGCCCGATCCCGGGACGCGAGGGAGATCTGATACACCGCAGCGCCGGCGATCAGCGCGAACAGCACGATCAGCATGACGAAGGTCGGGCGGCGCACGCTCCGAGGCTAGCAGCGCCGCCACTCAGACCGGCGACAGCAGCGACTCCGCGCTCTCACGCATGGCGATCATCACGTCGCGGAGGCCCCGCGCGTCGCCGGCGTGGCGGCGCAGGTCCACCTCCAGCGTCACGGCACCCTCGTAGCCGGAGGCCGTGAGATCGGCGAGGAAGTCGTCGAGCGCCAGCACGCCCTCGCCCGGCGGCAGATGGGAGTCCCACCCCTTCCCGGCGTTGTCGGACAGGTGGACATGCCGCAGCCTGGGGCCGAATCGGCGCCGTACCTCGAGGAGGTCGTGTTCGGCTACGGCGGCATGGCTCGTGTCCAGCGCCAGGTCGTCGAACCGATCGAGGTCGTCCAGATCCTGGTTCGTGTGGAAGGTGACCGGCCGGCCACCCAGGCGGACGGGGAACATGTTCTCGAAGGCCACCAGGACACCGGTCCGCTGCTCGAGCCCGGCGAGTCGCTCGTCGAGCCAGCTGCGATACGCACGCTGCCATCGATACGGCGGGTGCATCACCACCAGCGGCGCACCCGCCTCCTCGGCCACCTCCATCGCCCGGTCGATCTTGCCCACGGGATCGGTGCCCCAGACTCGGCGGGTCAGCAGCAGACAGGGGGCGTGCACGGCGCCCACCTCGAGTCCGAAGCCCGCCGCCAGCTCGCGGATGCGCCGGGGATCCTGACTGGCCGGGTCCCTCGTCACCATCACCTCGACGCCGGCGTAGCCGGCCTCGGCGGAGAGCCGCATCGTCTCGGCGAGCGGCCGGCCGAAGAACGCGGCGGAGGAGAACAGCACTCGGGGTTGGGTGGCCGTCGGCACCCTTCCAGCTAACCACGGCCTCTATGCTGTCGACATGTGGGTGTTCCCGCTCGCGGCCGGCGCCGTGGCGTCGGTGTTCGCCATACGGCTCGGGCGGCAGTTCGTCGACAGAGGCCGCCCCTACCAACTGCTCTGGGCGATCGCGATGTTGATGTACGGGGCGGCGTGCCTGGCCGTGGTGTTCGGCGTGGTCGGTGGCTGGACGCTGCCGGAGTACCAGGTGTTCTGGGTCCTGGGGGCCGTGCTCAACGTGCCGTTCCTGGCGGCGGGGGAGATCGACCTGCTGACCCGCAACCGCACCGTCTCGGCAGCGCTCGGGCTCGTGCTGGTGTTCGTGACCGCGTACGCGGTGGCGACGACGCGCACCACCGCCTTCGATCCCTCGGCACTGGCCCAGGATCTGCCGTCGGGCAAGGAGGTGTTCGGGGCCGGCACCCCCGCCCACAGGCTCCCGCAGCTCATCTCGATCCCGTCCTATCTCATCCTGGTCGGCGGGGCAGCCTGGTCCGCCTGGCGGATGCGGGGCAGGCCGGAGCTCCGCGATCGCTTCACTGGGACGCTGTGGATCGCGATCGGCGCCACCGTGATCGCAGGCGTGGGGTCGGCCTTCGCGGCGACGGGCAACCTCCCGGTGTTCTCGATCTCGCTGCT
Source organism: Actinomycetota bacterium (assembly GCA_030773935.1). Lineage (GTDB taxonomy): Bacteria > Actinomycetota > UBA4738 > UBA4738 > HRBIN12 > JALYMB01. The sequence continues at coordinate 1,908 of JALYMB010000014.1, forward strand.
GGTGGGGATCGCCGTCATGTTCTGGGGGTTCCTGCGGGCGTCGCGGGTCCGAGGACGGCCGCTCGCCGGAACGTCGGCGTGATCGCCGAGCAGCACCTGCAATGAGTCGCAACACCGTCCCGGTCTGATCCGCCCTTCCGTGTCTTGCGAACCCATCCTGCACATCGCTGCCTCAGCGGGAAGGGGGACGGCTCGGTCGCCGGCGGATCGCCCGTCGCGTGTCCCGAGGTGAGCGGTGCACCGGAAAACCCGACACACGAAGGAGTTTCGCCTTGTCAACCACTCGCATCCGCAAGCATCTCGTGGCGGTCGCGGCGGCGACGGCGCTGGGCGCAGG
>JALYMB010000015.1 GCA_030773935.1 Actinomycetota bacterium
ATCGTGATCGCCGCCTCGGAGGCTCCCGCGTACTTCGCGACATTCTGGAGGGCTTCGAGACACGAGAAGTAGACGGCCGCCTCGACGTCCTGCGGCAAGCGCCCGACGCCGTCGGCGTCGACCCGAACCGGGAACGGCGCCTTCCGCGCCTGCGCATCCAGCGCGGACCCGAGCCCCTTGTCGGCAAGCAACGGCGGGTAGATCCCACGCGCCAGGTCGCGGAGATCGTCCAGGGCGGCCTGCGTCTCCGCCTCGATCTGCCCAAGCATCTCCTCCGTCTTCGCGGGGTCGCGCGCCACGAACTGGCGGGCCAGGCGCGCCTTGACGGCGAGGGCGACGAGCTGCTGCTGGGCGCCGTCGTGGATGTTCCGTTCGAGCTTCCGGCGCTCGTGATCCTGCGCCGCGACGAGCCGACGGCGTGATTCGCGCAGCTCCTCGACCAAGGCGACGTTGCGGAGCACGAGTCCCGCCTGCGAGGCGAGATCGGCCACCAACCGCTCCTTGTCCGGCGTCATCGGATCGCTCGCCGGCATCTCGACGGACAGCGCGCCGAGCAGCTCACCTCGGTCGCGGACCGCGGCGGCGTACGCGCCCGGGATCGACGGCACCACATCGCCGTCGATCGCGACGTTCGGCGAAACCGCCGCGTCGGACGGCCAGGATGCGCTCGGCCGAAGCTCCCGACCGGCGCGCAGCCACACCCGCGCCACCTTCGCGCCGGCGCCTTCGCCGAGGATCTGCGCCATACGCGGCACCACGTCCTCGGTCGCGTACGCGCCACCGACCCGCGAGGAGAACTCCGTGAGGACCTCGTACGGGTTCGCGCGGCGTCCGTAGACGAGCCTGTCGGCGAACCGGCGCGCGCGGATCCGGACGGGCTGGAACGCGAGCGCGAGGACGACCGCGGCGACCACCGCGATCGTGGTGTCGTTGCTCCCCACCAACAGGCTCCCCGCCGCCACGAAGGCCGCGTAGACGACCCCGACGAACACCGCCAGCACCCCGGCAACGACGGTCTTTCGGACGACGACGTCCAGGTCGTAGAGACGGAAGCGGAGCACGGCGACACCGATCGACACCGGAAAGGCCAGGAACCCCGCTCCGGCGACCACGGCGGCGAGGACCCCGGACCCCGAAAGGACGAAGCCGCCGACGATGATCGTTACGAACGCGAACGCGAGTCCGAACGCGACCCACTTGATCTGCTGGCGCTCGATCCCCGCCGATCGGCGGAACCGCTGGAAGAGCGAGCCGACCGACGCGAGGAACACCACCGGGAACAGCAGGCCGATCACCGAGTCGAGGATCACCCTGTGAACGAAGAATGGGTTGGCGACGTCGATGTTCTCGTTCGATCCCGTCAGCCTCGGCTGCCCGAAGATCAACGTCACGCCGACCGCAGCGAGGAACGCGATGGTGCCCCACAGCAGGGGCCGCCATCGGGGCGAGGGCAGGTGACCGTCGGGGAACAGGAGGGGGAGGATGAAGATCACGGGAAGGATCCCGAGGAGCCACCCGAAGTTGTTCATGAGCCCCAAGAAGACGACGAACGGTCCGGCGTGACCACGCACCAAGAGCCACGTGAACAGCTCTCCTGCGAGGAAGCTGGCAGCGGTGAAAAGCGACGCGTACAGGAGCATCAGGCCGATCACGTTCCTGCGGTCGCGACTGACGATCACCGAGCCGACGACGCCGAACATCGAGAACGCGACGATATACGGCACCTGTTCGGAGATCGGTTCGTGGTTCGCGGCGACGAAGGCGGCACCGACCATGGCTATCGTGAAGAAGATCGCGAGCACGAGCCACGGCCACCGGGCGCGGCGGGTATCGGTGCGATCAGCCGATGACGACACGGAACACCTCGACCGGCTCCTCGCGGCCCTTCACCATGCGGGGCCCGATCGAGGTGGCCGCGACATCGGGGGCAGCCGCGACGGTCGAGGCGGCAGCGACGATCTCCCCGGCCTCGGCTTCGGACTGCAGACGTTGCGCGACGTTCACGGCGTCACCCACCACGGTGTACTCCAGGCGGCCCCCGCCGCCCACGGTCCCGGCGATCACCGATCCGGTGTTCACACCGATCCCCAGGCCGAGCGTCTCCACGTCCGTCCCCCAGCCCACCGCGTTCAGCTCCGCCTGGCGCTGCTGCATGCCAAGCGCGCAGCGGAGCGCGCGCTCGGCATGATCCTCGACCGGGTCTGGGGCGCCGAAGATCGCCATCACGGCGTCGCCCTGGAACTTGTCGATCGTTCCGCCGTGGGAAAGCACCACCTCAGCCATGGCCTCGAGGTGGCGCCCGACGATCGTGGCGACGTCCCGGGCGGAGAGCCGCTCGGCGAGGGTCGAGAACCCGCGGATGTCGCTGAACAGGACCGAGACCACCAGCTCCTGCGGCTCGATCACCGACTCCGGATGCGCGGCCAGGCGGTCGGCGAGTTGCTGCGGCACGAACGACGCG
>JALYMB010000016.1 GCA_030773935.1 Actinomycetota bacterium
GGTGTACCCGAGTAGTCCGTGTGCGGCTGGGCCGGCATGCCGGCAGCCTAGTGTCCGGGGGGCCCTGTCAGGGCGCGCCTCGGGAGGACCCGTTGGGCGTGTTCGCTGCAACCGGCGCATGGGAGCATCGAGGCATGTCCGGCACCCTGTTCGTCGTGGGAACCCCCATCGGGAACCTCGGAGACATGACCCCTCGCGCGCGCGAGACCCTCGCCCGTGTCGCCATGGTCGCGGCCGAGGACACCCGCCGAACGGGGCGTCTCCTGGGGGGCCTGGACATCCGCAAGCCCATGCTGTCCTTCTTCGAGGGCAACGAGCGCGAGCGCGTGGGGCAGATCCTCCTCCGGCTGAGGACCGGCGACGACGTGGCGCTCGTCACCGACGGCGGCATGCCCGGCGTCTCCGACCCGGGCTTCCGGTTGGTGCGTGCGGCGGCCGCCGAGGGCATCGACGTCCGTGTGATCCCGGGTCCCAGCGCAGCGATCGCGGCGCTGGTGGTGAGCGGCCTGCCCACCGATCGGTTCGTGTTCGAGGGCTTCCTCCCGAAGAAGGAAGGGGAGCGGATGCGCCGTCTGGACGGACTCGCGGAGGACCCGCGCACGATCGTGTGCTTCGAATCGCCGGCACGGCTGCCCGCCATGCTGCGCGACCTCCTGACCGCGATGGGCGACCGCCAGGTGGCCGTCGCCCGGGAGCTCACGAAGCTCCACGAGGAGGTGCTGCGCGGCAGGGCGTCCGAGGTCCTGGCCGGCCTGGCCGGCGTCGACCTGAAGGGCGAGGTGGCGGTGGTGATCGCCGGGTCGCCGCCCACAGCCTCCGACGATGTCGCCGTGTTCATCCCCGAGGCCGAGGCCCTCATCGGGTCCGGTATGCGCAAACGCGACGCCGCCCACGAGGTGGCAGAGCGCTACGGCGTCAGCGCCAACGCCCTGTACCGTGCGCTGCTGGACGACCGGCCTTCGCCGCAGGATGAACCCCCGTTGAACTAGTCTGACTCAGACTAGTTCCGCCGTGCGAGGTCCCATCGCGCGGGCGTCGTGCCTGTACGATTGGCCGACCATGGGCCGGGACATCTTTTTCGTCGCCTCCGCGATCCCCTACGTGAACGCGGAGCCGCACCTCGGGACCGCGTACGGCCATGTCGCGTGCGACGTCGTGGCCCGGTATCACCGCTTGCGGGGCGAGCGGGTCCACTTCCTGACCGGCACCGACGAGCACAGCCACAACGTGGCGAAGTCCGCCGAGGAGGCGGGCATCACGCCACAGGAGTGGACCGACCGCATGGTGCCGAAATGGCGGGAGGTCTGGGAGCGCCTCCTGATCTCCTACGACGATTTCATCCGGACCTCCGAGCAGCGCCACGCCGAGGGCGTCCAGCTCTTCGTCCAGCGCCTTCACGACCGCGGAGAGGTCGAGCTGGGGTCCTACGAGGGCCCCTACTGCCCCTCGTGCGAGGAGTTCAAGACCGAGAGCGAGCTGGTGGACGGGAACTGCCCGATCCACGGCATCCCGGTCCAGCGTCTGAAGGAGGAGAACTATTTCTTCCCCCTCTCCAAGTACCAGGAGCCGCTCCTGCGCCTCTACGAGGAGCGGCCGGAGTTCATCCTGCCCGAGGTGCGCCGCAACGAGATCGTCTCGTTCGTGAAGGGCGGCCTCCAGGACCTGTCCATCTCGCGCTCGGGATCGAGCTGGGGCATCCCCGTCCCATGGGACCCCTCCCACGTGATCTACGTGTGGGTCGACGCCCTGCTCAACTACATCACGGCACCCGGCTTCGGCGCGGACGAGGACTACTTCCAGCAGGTCTGGCCGTGCGACCTCCAAGTGATCGGAAAGGACATCACGCGGTTCCACGCGGTGATCTGGCCGGCTCTGCTGATGGCGGCCGGTCTCGAGGTCCCGCGCACCGTCTTCGGCCACGGCTTCATCAGCCTGGGCGGGGAGAAGATGTCGAAGAGCCGCGGCACGGGGCTGCACCCCGCCGAGCTCCTCGATCACTTCGGCGTGGATTCGTACCGGTACTACTTCATGCGGGAGATCCAGTTCGGGGCCGACGGCAACTTCAGCTGGGAGTCCATGACGGAGCGGCACAACGCCGACCTCGCGAACGGCCTGGGGAACCTCGCCAGCCGGGTGCTCGCGATGCTCGGCTCCTACTACGCCGGGCAGGTACCGGAGCCGGGTGCTGCGGCGGGCGGCAGGATCCCGGCGCTCGTGCCGGACGTGGTGGGCCGGGTCGACGCACACATGGAGGCGGTGGCACCGTCGCAGGCGGCCGCCGCGATGTGGGAGCTCGTCGACGCGGCGAACAAGTACCTCGTGGAGACGGAGCCGTGGGCGCTCGCGAAGGACGCCGACCGCCGGGACGAACTCGGGGCGGTGCTGTACACGGCCGCGGAGACACTGCGGATCCTGGCCGTGCTGATCTCGCCGTTCATGCCCCAGGCCGCCGCGCGGCTCTGGTCGCAGCTCGGGTTGGACGAGGCTCGGCCGCTCGGTGAAGAGCGGCTCCCGGCCGCCGCCGGATGGGGCGGTCTGCCGCCCGGCACCCAGACCGCGAAGGGTTCCTCCCTGTTCCCGCGCATCGACGGCTGAGCACGCCGGACGCCGCCTCCTGAGGTATCGCTGGAGTGTTCGCGCGATCACGTTTCACGTGAAGCTCCCCTGGTCGACCGAAGGTGGAGACCGGCTAAGCTCGGGCCCGGATGAGCGACCAGAACCCTGAACTGTCGGTGCAACCCGGGGCGGTGGATACCCACTGCCACCTCTTCCTCCTGGACCGCCAACCTCCAGACGTGGTGGAGGCTGCACGGGCCGCCGGCGTGGGCCGGCTGATCTGCGTGGGCGTGGACGCGCCGACCAGCCGCCGGAGCTTGGAGCTGGCCGATTCGCTGGGTGGGGTCTTCGCCACGGCGGGGCTGCATCCGCACGACGCCTCGACCCTCGACCATCGGATGGGGGCGGAGCTCGAGGAGATGCTCCACGACCCTCGGTGCGTGGGGGTGGGGGAGACCGGCCTCGACCACTTCCGCATGCACTCCCCGAAGGAGGATCAGGAGCGCGTCTTCCGGCTCCACATCGGGCTGGCGCGCGAGAGTGGCAAGCCCCTGGTGGTCCATGTCCGCGACGCATGGCCCGACACCCTTCGAGTCCTGGAAGAGGGTTCGGCCGAACGGGTGGTGATCCATTGCTTCAGCGGCGACGCGGACGTGGCGCGAGAGTGCCTGGCGCGCGGCTATTACCTCAGCTTCGCCGGGAACGTGACGTATCCGAAGAACGAGCATCTGCGGCAGTCGGCCCGTGCCGCGCCGCTCGATCGGTTGCTGGTGGAGACCGACAGCCCGTTCCTCGCGCCGCAGAAGCTCCGCGGCAGCGACAACGAACCCGCGAACGTCACGATCACCCTGCGCGAGCTCGCGTCCGAGCGCGGCGAGACGTTCGAGACACTGCGCGACGCGACCGCCGCGAACGCGTTCGCCATCTTCGACGGGCTGCAATGAGTCGCCTGTGTCACCGATCTGCCGGGAAACGGTGGAAAACGCGCTCGAACGTGTGTTCTGGTTCAAGTTTGCAGTGAGGGTTGAGGGTTGGTACTGTGCGGTTTCGTGCGCATGAAGGCTTCGGTCCGGCTCAGCCGCTTCCCCCTGGAGCCTTCCTCAGAACCGAGGAGGAAGGTTGGCGGTACGCCCCACGCGGGTTCGCAGGTTGCGGATCCGACAGGCAACGCGAGCGGCGACGGCGTTGAGCATCCTCGTGATGGCATCGCTCTCCTACCTCGCGATCACCAAGCAGGTGACGCTCGTCGTGGACGGGCGTCCGGAGGCGATCCGCACCATGAGCGCGAACGTCGGAGATCTGCTCGACGGCGAGGGCATCGTCCTCGGTTCGGGCGTCTCCGTGGCACCACCGCCGGCGACACAGCTCGCCGACGGGATGACCGTGACGGTGGACTCGCTCAGCGAGCTCATGGCCGTCGCGGGACAGACCTCAGGTGTGGGGGTCTGGGTGGTGGAAGGGACGAGCGGCTCGTGGTCGAAGATCGCGGGCCAACTCGTCGAGGGTTCGCCCTCCGCGTCGAGCGTCGGGAACGCCTCGGTCGTGGCCGTACGGGCCGTCGTGATGGGGAAGGTTCACGACGTGCTCACCAATGCGGCGACCTCCGGGGAACTCCTCTCGGCCATGGGGATCACGCCCGACGTTGACGATCGCGTCCAACCATCACCCAGAACCCCCCTTCACGACGGCTCCCGGATCCGGTTCGACCGGATCCGGGTGTCCACGAGGAACGTGGACTCGCCGATCCCCTTCACCGTCGGGACCGCCACGACCAGAGCGCTGGCTCCCGGCATGATCCGGGTGGTCCAGCACGGCGTGGACGGGATGCTGCGGACCATCTACCGGGTCCGGATCGTGAACGGCCAGCCGATGTCGCGCGTCGTCCTGGACCGCCGGGTCCTGCAGGAGGCCGTCCCGGAGAAGCGTGAGGTGGGCCGGGCCGCGACCGCGACCGGCGGCGGCGGCGGCGGCGGTTCCCAGGTCGGCGAGGCCTCGTGGTACGACACGCCCTGGGACGGGCTCACGGCCGCCCATCCGTGGCTTCCCTTCGGGACCAGGGTCACGGTGACGAACGCGGCCACCGGTGAGAGCGTGGTCGTGGTGATCAACGACCGTGGACCGTTCGGAGGCCGCATCATCGATCTGTCCGACGAAGCCTTCGCGGTGCTCGCGCCGCTCGGACAGGGCGTCATGCAGGTCCACCTCGCCTGGTGAGTCCGCGAGGCTGACCCGGTGAGGGCCGGCCGCGGCGTTGCTGGGGGCGGCGTTCCCGGCGGCGACCCGCAGGGGCCGGGGATCGGGGTCCTCGGTGCCGGCGCGATCCGCGATCTGGCGGCCCGCCACCACGTTCGGCCCGCCAAGGCGCTCGGACAGAACTTCCTGATCGACCCGAACCTCGCGCGCGCGATCGCGGCCGAGGCCGGCGCCGCCCCTGGCGTGTCCGTGGTGGAGGTGGGAGCCGGGCTGGGTTCGCTCACGGTGGCGCTGGCCGACGCCGGCGCCGAGGTGCTGGCGATCGAGTTCGACCGTGGGTTGCGGTCCGCGCTGGAGGAGGTCGTTCGCGGACGTCCGCGGGTGCGGATCATCGCGGCCGACGCGATGAAGCTGGACTGGGCCGCCGAGCTCGGTGAGGGCCGGTGGACGATGTGCGCGAACCTCCCGTACAACATCGCCACCCCGCTGGTGCTGGAGCTGCTGGAGCGAGCGCCCGGGATCGAGAGGTTCGTGGTGATGGTGCAGCGCGAGGTGGGGGAGCGCCTCGCAGCGGGCCCCGGCGAGGAGGCCTACGGGGCGGTGAGCGTCAAGGTGGCGTACCGGGCGCGCGCGACCGTGGTCCGGCGAGTCCCGCCCGAGGTGTTCTGGCCGCGGCCCAGCGTCGAATCGGTGATCGTGCGGCTGGACCGTCTGAGTGCGCCGCCGGTGGACGTGGACCCGGCGGCACTGTGGCGTGTGGTCGAGGCCGGGTTCGCGCAGCGCCGAAAGACGTTGCGCAACGCACTGGTTCGGCTCGGCGTGGACCGCGGGCGCGCGGCCGAACTCCTCTCGGACAACGGGGTCGACCCGCGCGCCCGCGCCGAGGAGCTGGGACTCGCCGCCCTCGCTCGGCTCGCGAGGGCCGTGGCGGCCGAGACGGGTCCGGCATGACGGCGACAGGGGGCCTCGGGCAGCGGTCGGTGACCCGGGAGGCCCACGCGAAGTTGAACGTGTTCTTGCGGGTCCTCTCGGCCCGCGATGACGGCTACCACGAACTGGAGAGCCTGGTGCTGCCGCTCACGCTGGCCGACACCGTGATCGCCCAGGACGCGTTGCGGTTGGATGTCGCGGTCCGCGGCGAGCCCGGTCTTGCCCGTGCGGCCGACGCCGGCGGGGGGATGAACCTGGGCCTGGTCGCGGCGCTGTCGTTGGCCGAGTCATGCGGCGTGAGCCGTGGGGCGCAGGTGGAGATCGCGAAGCGGATCCCGGTGGCTGCCGGCCTGGGCGGCGGCAGCGCCGACGCGGCGGCGGTGCTGCTGGCGCTCAACGATCTATGGGGGTGCGAGCTCGACCTCGAGGCGCTCCTCCAGGTGGGGGAACGCGTGGGCTCCGATGTGCCGGCGCTCCTGATCGGCGGTCCGGTGTTGATGCGCGGCCGTGGCGAACGGGTAGAGCCCGTCATCCTCCAGCCCACCTGGTGGGTCGTGCGCCCCTTCGACTTCCCGACCCGCTCGCCCGACGCCTACCGCTGGTGGGACGAGGACGGTGGCGTGACGGGCCCCGATCCCGCCCCAGTCCTGGATGCGGCCGTCCGCGGCGACGTGGAGGCGTTGGGCGCGGCCCTGGCCAACGACCTCGAGGCGCCGGTGTCCGCACGCCATCCTGAGATCGCGGCGACGCGCGACGCGCTCCTGGCCGCGGGGGCTCTCGGCGCCCTCATGAGCGGGAGCGGCCCGACGGTGGTGGCTCTGGCGCGCGATCACGATCACGCCCGGGAACTGGCGGAGACCCAGCCGGGGGCGATCGTGGCGTCCGGGCCACCCGGTGGGCCGGCCCGCGCCGACCTAGGATGAACGGGTCCGATCCGGGGTCGTCTAACGGCAAGACGCGGGCCTTTGGAGCCTACGATGGAGGTTCGACTCCTCCCCCCGGAACCAACTTGGAAGCCGAAGTTCACGGCCCCTACTCTGGCCAAGAAACGGAATACGAGAACGCTGGACGCCTGAGGATCAAGCCGGTCGTGTCCGACGGAACGTTTCCTTGGTGTGCACGGATGGTCATGTCTTCGAGGTGGCCTGACGACGAGGTGGCTACGCGAAGTAGCTCGTCACGTGCTCTCGCGTCACCGAACGTGAGGACACGATCACCTTCTGTCAAAGCCAGTCCGCGCCGGTCAGGAAGCATGATCCCTTGCCGGTCGAGCCAAGGCTCCTGTGCCGTCCACATCCGGATCGGGTTGGGATGGGACAACGCGACTCTCGTGAACCACCCGCTGGGGAGTTCCGGAGCCTGCGTGATCGCCGCAGAAGATTCGAGCAGCCGTCGCGCCGTATCTCGTTGGGAGGAGTCTGTGGCGTCGTCGCAGAAGACCCACCCATCTAGGGGGACGTAGGCCTCAGGACCGGCGTGCGGTCCGCGCAGTCGCATGAAACCGCAGGGTGCGACGTCGACGCTCACGAGGTCGTAACCCTCTCTACGGAACGCGATTGATGCCTGAATGCCCGCCCTCAACCAGAGCGGCACGACGATGATGCCATCGGGCACGAGCTGGTCGAACCAAGCAGGGGAGATGTCCCACACGCCGACGGTCACTTCGACACGGTCGTAGGGACTCTCCTCCTGGAACCCGGACCAGCCGTCGACAAAGGTGGCTTGGACGTTGGTCACGCCAGCCGAGCGAAGATGTCGTTGGGCACGAGCCACGAGGTCCTCGTCGATGTCGACGGTCCGCACCCTCCCGCCGCCAACGATGGCTCCGATGAGCGCCGCGTTGTAGCCGCTGCCGGTTCCGATCTCCAAGACAGACTCCTCGCCCGAGAGGGTGAGCTGGTCCAGCATGGTCGCCATCATCGCTGGCTGGCTCGACGAGCTGATCGGGAGACCGTACTCGTCGCGCTTGATCGGGATGGGCTCGTCGGTGTAGACGACCCCTGGGTCGACGTCTGGCAAGAAGAGATGTCGGGGCGTCGACCGGAATGCAGCTTCGATGTGAGGAGCCGTGATCGAACCGCTGCGCACGAGCTGGTCCACCATCCGAGAACTGAGGTCGTCCACCCGGCGAGTATCCCCCTTGACGGCGCACGGAGGACATGGTCCGAGCGTGATTGCGGCTCCTTCATCGAGACGAAGAAGGATGACCGAGTCAAAGCTGATGGCTGCGGCGCGAACGCGGATAGCATCGCAGCGTGACTGAAGCTGACGCTGGAGCCCTCTGGCGAAAGGCGAAGGACCGACTCGCCGCCCTGCCGACGTGGCGGCTGGTGTTGTCGCTCGTCATGCCGACGGGATTCGCTGCGCTCTTCCTCTTCTTCAGTCTTCGTGAGGACCAAGCTTTATGGAGCGTGTTCTGGAGCCTTGCCCTAGGAGCTTCGATACTGATCGAGATCGCAGCCTGGTCCATCAAGCTTGCCAGACGAGGCACACCCAATGACCAGGGATAGCGTCATTGAACCTAATGCGGATACCATCAAGCGAGCCTCGATGTTGGCGCTTCAGCCTGTGTCTGCGAACCAGTCTGCGAGCATGCGGACCCGTGGTCGCGTATAGAGGCAGGCTTCACCGCAGGGCGGAGATGTTTGTGTCGTCCATGACCCTTGGAGGAGAATCCGCCTACTCGCTCGACGAAGCTCGCGCTGTGATCGCGGGCTGTGCCTTCGCTACCCGACCACTCGCTTGGCTTCCGCCCAAGGGATCGCCTTCATTCGGCGACCCACCGGCAGCGGCCGCGGTGCCCATCTGGGCGTATGGCACCGATGACCAGGTTCAAGGGAGCGTTGACGAGCGAACCGGTGCCATCGACGTTCTCGTCACCGCAGGGCTGAACGGACGCATCGACAGCAAGCTCTTCGCGGTGATCCACGCGCGCGCCGGAGGCCCTGGATGCGCTGGCCCAGATACCTGAAGATGTCACCTTCTGGGGCTTGGAGCGGGCCGACCTGCTGAGCCCATCACGCGAGTCACCTTCTTGGTACTTGCACAGGGCCTGTTGGCTGCTTGCTGGCGTGCCTTGGGTGAAGGTCGTTCGGTCGCACAAGGTGCTTCACCACAAGCGACCCAGGCTTGTTCGCCAATGGAATGGGGATGACGAACAAGAGGAGCATGAGGAGCAGGGGGATCAGGAAGGTGCGGAGAATGACCACGACCAACAGGATGATCAGGAAGCAGCGTGATCAGCATCGTTAGGACTCGTTAGCTTCGGGTTGACCTTGCAGGTGTACGTCGCTTGGGAGGTGACTTGGCCGTATCGCCTGAAGGGCTCGCGAGCTGTCGCTCAAGGTCCGTGAAGGCGTCGATCACGGCTGGGGCTTCGAACGCCCTGTTTCGCCTACCAACCTTCACGTTCCTAACGGCTCCCGCGTCTTCGAGCCGTCCCATTGCCTCGTTCGTGCGCTCGTAGCTTCGCTTGATCAGGCTAGCGGCGCTACCCACAGTGACGATGGGGGCACCAGGCAGAACTTCAATGAGGAGGCTAGCTGCCGAGTCACGACGTGGGTTCCCGGCAGCCGTTCGCCACTCGCCTCTGATGGCATCGATTGTCTGCTCGAAGTCCGTCGCGTCCTTGACAGACCTTCGACACGCTGCTGCGAAGAGCGCTATCCAGTCGTTGATGCCGTCTATCGCGCCGGGAGCGTTAGCTGGGCCAACGTACCTCGTCTTGTTGAGCGCCCGGACATAGTCCTTCGCCCACGTTGCCAGGACAAGTGACACGGGCGGCAACACCCGAGGCGTTAGTTGCCTGCGGCGAAGGATGGCGTGAATCAGAGCCCGCCCCGTTCGCCCGTTGCCATCCCCAAAGGGATGAATGGATTCAAACTGAGCGTGAGCGATTGCCGCTTGCGCCACGGCAGGCAAGGAATCGTCATTGCAGAACCGGGCAAGATCATCAAGGAGTCGCCTTACAAGCTTCGGCGGCGGCGGTACGTAGTCGGCAGAGCACGGGTTGAAGTCGCTGCCGCCAATCCAGTTCTGTGTGCTGCGAAGGACCCCTCCAATAGCCGCATGGCGAGTTCCCCTGAGGAGACGTGCGTGGACTTCGAGGATTGAGTCGACGGTGATCGAATCGACCGTCAGGTCACCTACCGCCCATTGCATGGCTTCGATGTTGCCAAGCACCTCTTCAGCCGTGACATCTGTTATTGACTCGCCTAGCTGCCGGGCTGCTTCGGCCCGCAACAACCTTCTCCCTCCTACCTCAAGGCCCTCGATCCGGGAAGAGGCGACGGATTCAGCGCGAAGCAGCAATCGGGCCAAAGCTTCGGTGTCAACGAGAGACGTGGCCGCCTCGTTCAGCGACCGAATGGCAGACTCAGCGTCAACAACTTCAGCGGCCACCTTGCCTTCGAGGACGAAGGTACGAGAAGCGAGGGGGTCGGGGATGTAGGCGGAGTACTCACAACCGCTACGGTCTCTACGCGACAGTCCCTCGCGAAGGTCTGTTGGCCATATCTTCTTCTGTCGCCTCGCCATCTTGCTCCATTCACGCTTGAGTCGAGAACCGTGAATATGGCTCCTCGGGTCTGCCACTTCACCTTGGTGCTAAGTGTATCGGGTTCTTTGACTATATTCACGGTTACATGCCTAAGCGTGAATATAGAGTCTCCATCCTGCCACGTAGCTCCCCCTAGGCGGCTGGGCCTTGGAGCACCTCCTGCCAGGGTCACCAACCACTCGTAGGACCTCCTTTGGCCGCTTCAAGCCCCCTTTGCAGCAGGCGGCCCGCCGCCGCTGACTCGGTCGATCCGCGTGACCTAGAGCAAGTCCTGCCCCAAGGAGGGAAGCTGTCATCACGATGTTAGCCCTGGCCCGGCGAACGTTCACCGCGCTCCTTGGAGTGATGGCGCTAGCCGCGTGTTCCAATCCGGGTACCGGGCCGACCCCCGCCCCGTCTTCAGGCCCGGCCTTCGAAGTGGCTTCGTTCGATCAGCAGCCGTGCGGGCAGGACGTGTGCGTCACCGCTCGGCTGAAGAACATGGGTGACCACGCCGGGAGCGGCACCTGTCAACTGATAGGGACGCGGTCCGGTCCGAACGGGGACGAAAGCGTGATGGGGCCAAGGATCATCCTGCCCGTCGTCGCGTCGGGGGATGGCGTCACGAGGACGGCCCGCTGGTCGGGGCCTTTCCCCAACGGTGGGCTCAGGCTCCTCTGTGACCCGGGCTTACTCATGTAGCCGAGAACAGCACCTCGTGAGTTCTCGCGGGGCGGGAGGCATGCAGCCGCGTATCGTGATCAGCGATGGAAGTCATATCCCGACACAAGGCTCTACTCCGGACTAAGCAGCAGGAGCTTCGCGCTCTCTTGAACGAATGGAACCCCATCGGAGCGGCTGGCTTGCCCGAAGACGAATACGACTGCTTCCTTGGACTGATCGGCGACCTACACCGTGGGTCGTCTCAAGCCGAGGTAGCCGCCCACCTGCGGGAGCAGTTGGCCGAGCTTCGGTATCGACCCCGACCAATCTCAGCCCGAGGCATTCGCACGTCGGGTCTTCGACTGGTACTGGGCCGATGCACTCCCATCTAGCCCGCCGGATCGACCCTAGCCTCTGTCGTAAGCGGGGGAGTAAGCAGGCGCTACCCGAACATCCACTTGACAGGATCGGGCCAGGTACGGAGGCGTGTGCTTCAACTCGGCGAGGTTTATCAGACGCCCTGGTCACGGTGTCAAGTGGAAGTCGTTCTCTTCCTCCCGGAACCGCGTACGCCTTGGGTCAGCTTTCGGGCGCCGGGGCGCACGGGGGAGCTTGCGCGCCGCAGAGGACGAGATCCTCGTCCTGCTCGACCGAGGCGACCAGCTCACTCCGGTCGATGAACGAGAGGCCGCCACCATCGTCGAACGACGGCACCGACCCAGCCTCGGTCCCGGGCGGCACCTGGTAGGTGACACACCCACCATCGATCGGGATCGCCTGGAGTGCGGTGTCCGCCGGGCAGGTCTCGGCGAACGTCACGGTTACCGGGCTCACCAGGTCCGACCCGATCCCGACCGTGAAGCTCGCCCTGTCCCGAGCGACCGTCGCCTGCTCCGTGCCCCACCCGAGCGGTAGGTCGCCGATGCACGGCAGCGTCGTCGCCGTCGGGACCGCCTGTGCCATCAGCTGCATGGTCCGGCCCGTGCCGCACGTCGCGTTCCCCACATCGCTCTGCGAGGGGATGAACAACGCGATACCCGTCAGCACGGCCAGGAACAGCAGGAGCACCGTGGCGACGATCAACAACACGCGGCGGACGCTCCACCGCTGGATCGCGATGGGCTTGCGGAACGGCGCGAGACCGCGGAACGTCTCCAGCAGCCCGCGCCCGTCCGCCTTCATCGAGGCCCGCAGCTGCGACGGGCTGGCCACGCCCCGGGTCGCGGCGAACGCTTCGGACAGCTCCTCGGGTGTGAAGGAAGCGAGCGCCCGCTGGTAGACGAGCTCCGGATCCGAGCGCAGGGCGAGCACCAGCATCATATTGCCGAGGTCGACCGCCTGGCGCCACGGCGATGGACGCACCTGAACGAAGAACACGTCGATCAGGCGCAGCCTTCCGTCCTGCACCATCAGGTTCGCGGGCTTGATGTCGCGGTGGGACAGCCCGATGTCCCACATCCTGCGGATCAGCTGCAGTCCGTCATCGATGATCTGGTCGTCGACCTCGGCCTCGCTGATCTCGACGGCGTCCGCGAAGAACTCCATGGCGATCAGGTACTCGCGCTCGGGTGTGATCTCGACGATGTCGAACGGCTCCGGGGTCGAGAAGCCCTTCTCGCCGAGGAGGCGCAGGGTGTAGTCCTCGTACTCCACGAAGCGCCGGACCGTGGTGAAGGGGGTCTCGTCCTCGAGACGTCCGTAGAGCATGGTGCGCCCGAGCTTGTACCAGCGATCCGCCCGCACGTGGTTCTTCGCATAGAGCTTCGCGAAGATCGACCGCTCGACGCCGTGGTCGTCGACGACCTGCATCTTCAGGGGCGTGGAGCCGCCGGAGCCCTCGAGCCCGACCGGTTTCATGCTCACGACCTCGTACCCGAGCTGCTCCTTCATGGCGAGCTTGATCGCCTCGCCACGCTTGCCGGTCACGTCGAGGTGCGCCGCCTTGCCGTGAGCGCCGTAGTGCACGGGGTAGACATCGTTCGGCGCGAACGCGCGGAAGAGCGCGACAGGGATCGACACGCCGAGGGTCACGCCGAACAACGCGTCGGTGAAGTGGTCGATCCCGAGGTAGACGCGTAGTAGGGCCGCCAGGATCAGTACGACTGGGCCGATGCACTTGGCGTACATCCGCGGTCGGCCCGGGAGCACGAGCATGTATGCGATGCCGGCGATCACGACCGCGAGACCTGCCATCGGTATCGAGGGGGCCGAATAGCCCTCCCAGGCACCGATGATCGTGACGTCGAACGGTCGTGGCCGCGCCGCGAGGAGCAACAGTCCTTCCACCGAGAGCCCGACGACCGCAACGCCGATCAGGAACAAGGTGAGGTGCCGCCACCGCCGGAACCACGCCACGCTTACGACGGTGAGCAGGCCGAGGAGCGCGAGCCCGTAGCGCGAGGCGGCCGCGTTGACGGATCGGGCAAGCGTGTCGAGCCACCCCGCGCGCAGCGAGACCAGCGCATCGGTGATCGCGGCATCGAACCGGTCGAGCGGCGCAGGGTTGTAGTGCAACCAGATGCACCCGGGGATGACGACGAGCACGACCAAGGCCAATCGGAAGACACCGGTTGCGCCGATCTTCTTCGGCAGCGGAGGTGGCGCTCCGGTTGGGCGCCGGACGCGCCCATGCGCCTCGGGGACGTCGACGCCGTCGCGGCTGGATGCTCGTGCGCGCTGTTCCATACTTCGGATACCCCCGGGGGATCCTCGCATGATCGTGCCCATGACGTGGCCCGCCCAGGATCGGGACACCAGCGGCGTTTGCCACCCGGGCGCCCATCCGGGACGATGAATGTCCACTCGATCCAGGACGCGCGCTTGGCCGAGACAACGACGACTCCCCGAACCCTTGCAGCGGTCGTGCTGGCTGCCGGGAAGGGCAAGCGGCTGCGGTCGTCCACACCCAAGGTCCTGCATCCCGTCTGCGGCCGTCCCCTTCTGTGGCACGTGCTGCAGACGTTGCGTGTCGCCCGTCCGACGAAGATCGTGATCGTCGTGGGTCACGGAGCCGACGACGTCCGGGAGGCCGTGGCCTCGTGGGGGATCACGCCGGCTCCGGTCTTCGTGGAACAGACCGAACAGCTCGGCACCGGACATGCGGTCCTCGAGGCCGAACGCGTAGTCGGCCGGGCGGCCGAGGTGCTGGTGGCCAACGGCGACTTCGACCCCGTGCGGCCGGACGACGTGCGCGCCCTCCTCCGCACGCACCGCCGCACGAAGAGCGCCGCCTCCGTGCTGACCGCCGAGATGGACGAGCCGGGCGGGTACGGCCGGGTGATCCGAGACGGCAACCGGCTCGTCGCGATCCGGGAGCCAGCCGACGCGAGCCGCGCCGAGCTCCAGATCCGCGAGGGCGCCACGAACTGGATCGTCTTCCGGCGCGCCGACCTCTACCGAGCCCTGCCGCTCGTCGGGCGGGAGAACCACCAGCGCGAGTATTACCTGAAGGACGTGTACGAGATCCTCCTCGACAAGGGCGAGCGGGTCTCGGCCGTGCGCGGCGACACGGGCGGCACGATCGGCGCGAACTCCCGTGCGGGCCTCGCGTCCCTCGAGGCCGTGCTCCGCGCCCGCATCAACGCAGCGCACATGGATGCCGGTGTCACGCTGCTGGACCCGGCCACCACCTACATCGACGCAGGCGTGAAGATCGGATCCGACACCGTCGTGTTCCCGCTCACGTTCCTGGAAGGCGGCACCGTGATCGGCAAGGGATGCCGGATCGGTCCGTCCACCCGGTTGGTGGACACTCGCATCGCCGACGCGGCCGAGGTCACCTTCTCGGTGGCAGAGGGGGCCCGGGTCGGCCGGGGTGCCGACGTCGGCCCGTTCGCCCGGCTGCGGCCGGGGACCGTCCTGGCTGCTGGTGTGCACGTGGGTTCGTACGTGGAGATCAAGGAATCGACGATCGGCCGGGACACGAAGGTGCCGCACCTGTCCTATATCGGCGACGCGAATGTGGGCAGCCGGACCAACATCGGCGCGGCGACGGTAACGGCGAACTACGACGGGTACCGCAAGCACCGGACGGTGATCGGCGACGATGTGCGCATCGGCTCGGATACCATGTTGGTTGCGCCGGTGAAGGTGGGAAAGGGGGCCGTGACCGGCGCCGGTTCGGTGATCACGAAGGACGTTCCGGCGGGTTCGCTCGCCGTGGAACGCAGCGAACAGCGCACCGTGAAGGGGTACCGCAGGCGCAGGGACGCAGAGCACCGCGGGAGCTGAAGGAGGCACGGTGGAGATCATCACGAAGAAGCGGATGATGCTGTTCAGCGGGACGATCCACCCGGCGCTTGGCCACGAGATCGCCGACAATCTGGGGATCCCCGTGTCGGAGTCCAAGCTCTCCCGTTTCGCGTCCGGGGAGATCTACTTCCGATCCGAGGAGAGCGTCCGCGGCGCGGATGTGTTCGTCGTGCAGACCCACTACGAGCCGGTGAACGAGGCGATCATGGAGCAGCTGATCATGATCGACGCCATGAAGCGGGCGAGCGCCAAGCGCATCACCGCGGTCGTCCCGTACTACGGCTACTCGCGGCAGGATCACAAGGGCGTGTCGCGCGAGCCGATCAGCGCGAAGCTCGTCGCCGACCTCCTGGCGACGGCGGGCGTCGACCGGGTCGTCTCGATCGACCTGCACTCCGGCCAGATCCAGGGGTACTTCGACTGCCCGTTCGACCATCTCACGGCGCTGCCGATCCTGTCCAGCCACCTGGAGGACGACCTGGGGCTGCATGGCGACGACCTCGTGGTGGTGGCGCCCGACGCCGGCCGGATCAAGACGGCGGAGAAGCTGGCGCGGTACCTGCACGCGGATCTGGCGTTCATGTACAAGCGACGCAGCCGCACCGAGGCGCACAAGATCGAGGAGATGGCGGTGGTCGGCGAGGTCGATGGCCGCCCGTGCGTGCTGGTCGACGACATGATCGACACGGGCGGCACGGTGGCCAAGGGCGCGTCGGCGCTGGCGGCGATGGGGGCCGGCCCGATCTACACGGCCGCGACGCATGCCGTGCTGTCCGGCAAGGCACGCCAGCTGCTCGAGGAGGCGCCGATCGAGCAGGTCGTCGTCACGAACACCGTGCCCATCCCCGATGACAAACACTTCGGGAAGCTGAAGGTGCTGTCGTGCGCGCCGCTGATCGCCAGCGCCCTGCGCGCCGTGTTCGAGGACAGCAGCGTCAGCGAGATCTTCGACGGCGACAACCAGGTGTAGGCGCGCCGGCGTGCCCCCGGGATCCGTCGAGGTGCGCGGATCGCGGCGCGAGCGCCTCGCCGTCCCGGTCGCGGCGGCAGCGCTCCTCGCCGTCTTGTGGTCGCGGACGCAGCACCTCGTCCCCGGACACCCGTGGTGGACCTTTCCCGGCGACCATCACATCTATCTCTTCATGGCAGAGCATCCGGTCGGTGATCTGCACCTGGCGCCCTGGGGCTGGCGTGTGCTCGAACCCGGCATCGTCCGTTCACTGCCCGGATCGAGCCGGCTCGGATTCCAGATCGTCTGCGTCGCGAGCCTCTGCGTGGCCGCGACGTGTGTGTACTGGATCTGCCGCCGGCTCGGGTTCGATCAGCATCTCGCGTCTGCCGGGTTGCTGCTGTTCATCTCGCTCAGCTTCGCCACGAAGTACGCCATGTTCGAC
>JALYMB010000017.1 GCA_030773935.1 Actinomycetota bacterium
TTGATTCCGGTGACAGCAAGAAGAGGGTAGGGGCGCCCCTACCCTCTTCTTGCTGTCACCGGAATCAACCCAAGCCGCTGAGGCCCGACGACGAAAGGTCGGACCCAGCGTCAGCGCTGAGTCGCCACTCGGATCCCGCCTTGCGACTCGGCCTATCGAGGAATGGACCCACGGTCGAGGTCCGGTCGTCAAGTGGCATCTCCTTTCAGCGCTGAGTGGTGGTCATGCGGAAGGGATGCGTCGCTTGTCCTTGGCGATGTGGGAACTCCCGGTCGAAGTGTTGGGCTAACCTTGAGTCAGCTCAAGCTACCCGTCAGTCCTGGCCAGGAACTGGACGACCTCGTGCGCCACGAGCTCGGGAGCAGCAGTGCGGAGAACCGCTTCGCGAACTTCTTGCGTCCGGCTGGCATCCGTCCGCCTTTCGTATCCGGTAGGTCCTACGTACTGGCGTACTGGGCTTGCAGGGTCCCGGAAGAACGGTTCACAGATTCCCCACGACCTGAGTGTTCGGGATCGCTGAGCCCCGTGCGGACGAGCTAGTGAGTCCGACACGTGACATGAGTGCCGTGACCTGCGGACTCCTCTTCTGGTGGAGGTGAGCGGAATCGAACCGCCGACCTCTGCCGTGCGAAGGCAGCGCTCTACCGGGCTGAGCTACACCCCCAGGAACCGCCGGGAAGCCTAGCAGAGGCCTCCGACGGGACGGTCTACGCGTCCGGGCCGCGGACCTCGCGCGCGTGACGGTCCAGAGCGTCGAGCAGATCGCGTTGCACGAACGCGATCGACAGATCGCCGCGCGTCTTCTCGATCAGGCTCCTCGCGACGTCGGTGCTGCGTCGCAGGTTGAGCGTGATCGCGTCCGGATAGTCCATCGTCACCAGCACCCCGTACATGTCCTCCATCGCCCCCAGCAGGCGCTCGCCCTGGTCCACCTCGCCGGTGCGAAGGATGTCCAGCACGCGCCGGCGCGCCTCGCCGATCGCCTCGGCCATGCCGTTCAGGTACGGCGCGTCCTCGATGCCCAGCGACTCCGGAGTGGGCAGGTCCGCGCCGGTCACCACCGCGAAGGTGATGTTGGCCTCGGCGTACTCCTTCTGCGCATCCTGCAGGTAACCGGCGAACCGGACCGCCGGATGATCGCGGACGGCGTCCATCCCGCCCTGCAACGCGGCCCGGGACTCCTCCATCAACTCCCGGGCCCGGTCGAACTCGAGGCGATGGATCGCGCGGATCGAGTTCGCGGAGGCGCGGATCGAGCGCCGGGCCGCCGGCAGCGCCTGCTCCCGGGCCGCGGTCGTGGCGTCGAAGCGGGTGTGGAAGTCGGCGGCGAGGCGGTCGAGGTCCACGGCTCGGCGTACGGGATCAGTAGCCCGCCACGCCCATCTGTCCGGCGGGCTTCACCACCACGTGCACCGTGTCACCCTCGCCCAGAAGACCGAGCCCATTGACCTTGGGCCTCGCCCAGGTGCTGCCGCCGTCGCCAACGTAGCGCTCCGCGATCCGGCGAGGCGCACGGTCCGGGACACGGGCCGCGTGCAGCTGGGCGTCCGGGTGACCTGCGCGCTGTTTGATCGTGAGCAGGAGATACACGTAGACCAAGGTCAAGCCGCACAGGATGCCGCTGGCCGTCCACATCACGTGCAGGGGTGGAACCATCCCGATCAGGAAGGTGATGGCGATCGCCTCGAGCAGGAACACCAACACCTGCTTGCGGCGCTCGCGGGCACGGCTCTTCTTCCGTTCGGCGGGACCGACGAACCGCACCCCCTTGCGGGGCGTGATGATCCACCGTCCAGCACTGCCGTGCGTTTCTGCCTGGGCCAAGAGCTCCATCCTGCGCTCGAAGTGACCGACCGTTGTCGACGGTGACCGTCTCCGCCGGTGCGATGGGAGAAGGAGCGCCAGCCACATGATGACAAGCGCTGCGATGAGCAGCCAATCCACGTACCCAGCCTCCAGTCTGCGACGGCCCCGGTCGGCACAACATCTGGGCTGGGTCGGCACCGTAGCACCACATATGGTGTGCGCAAAGCACATCGATGGGATTTGAGGCACTTTTTCACAAGCGCCCGTTCGGGTGTTGCCCTTCGGAGCCCCTGGGCGAGCGGCGGAGGTTGGAAGGAGCTAGTCAGCTCGGGGACGCGCTGTAGTCCCCCGAGGCGCCGCCGGACTTCGACAGCAGTCGCAGGCCGTCGATCCGCGCCGCGCGGTCGAACGCCTTCGCGGTGTCGTAGAGGGAGAGCGCGGCCACCGCAGCCGCCGTGAGAGCCTCCATCTCCACGCCGGTGCGATCGTGCGCGCGCACGGTGGCCTGCACGCGCAGACGCCCGGCCCCCGGATCGGGCTCGATGCTGAGCTCGGCGCCGGTCACGCGGATCGGATGGCAGTGCGGCAGCAGCCGAGGCGTCTCTTTTACGCCGATCACGCCGGCGATCTTCGCGGTCTCGATCGGCGACCCCTTCTTCGTGCCGGCGATCAGGTGTGCGACGGCGTCGGGGGTGGTGGTCACGACGCACTCCGCAGTGGCCTGGCGGTCGGTCTCGGGTTTGGCGCCGACCTCGACGATCCGGGTGACGCCGTCGGGATTCGCCTGCTCAGAGGTCATCGGCGCGTCAGTCCTCCGAGGAACGGAACACCATCACTCGCACCTCCGAGCCGGCCGCAGCCGTCTCCGTGCCGGGGGGGATCATGGCGAGGCCGTTGGCGCGGGAGACCGTGGAGATGAGGTTGGAGCCCCGGGCGCCGGTGGGGGTGGCGGTCCAGCCGTCGGAGCCACGTGCGACCACGACCCTGGCGAACTGCAACTTGCCCTGGGGCCCGCGAACCTCCCGGGTGAGCTTGGCGTTGATCTCGGGCCGCCCCAATTGCTTGCGGCCCAACATCTTCATGAGGGCGGGACGCACGAACACCTCGAAGCTCACGAACACGCTGACGGGATTGCCCGGCAGCCCCCAGAACGGTTTTCCCTCGATGTGGCCGAAGCCCTGCGGCATGCCGGGCTGCATGGCCACCTTGTAGAAGTCCAGGTCCCCCCGCCGGAAGAACGCCGCCTTCACCACGTCGCGCTCCCCCACGCTGACGCCGCCGCTGGAGATGAAGGCATCCGCCTGGATCTCGTGGACCAGCACCGTCTCCTTCAACTGTTCGACGTCGTCCTTGACGATGCCGGCGAGCACGGGGATCGCGCCGGCCTCACGGACGGCGCCGAAGATCGTGTAGGCGTTCGAGTCACGAACCTGGCCGAACTCCGGCGTCTCGGTCGGCGGGATGAGCTCGTCGCCGGTGGACAGCACGATCACCCGCGGCCGCGGGTGCACGACCGGGTGCGGGAAGCCCGCGTTGGCCAGGAGGCCCAGTTCGGGAGCACCCAATCGCTTGCCCGTCTCGACCAGCATGTCGCCGGTCCTCACGTCCTCCCCCATGGGGCGGATGTGATGGCCCTCCGGCGCGGGATCCATGATGCGAACGACCTCGCCGACGACCTCGCAGTTCTCGATGGGCACGATCGTGTCGGAGCCGGCGGGGATCGGGGCACCGGTCGCGATCCGCGAGGCCTCGTGGCCGCCCACGGTGGACTCGGGTCGCCGCCCGATCAGGGCGCGGCCGACGATCTTCAGCTCTGCGGGGTCCGAGGGCGAGGCCCCCGCGATGTCGGAGGCGCGCACCGCGAACCCGTCCATGGCGCTGGACGCAAACTCGGGAAGATCGCGGATGGCAACCACGTCCTCGGCCAGGACGCATCCATAGGACTCGGTCAGAGGAACCTGCAGCGAGCTCAGGGGGCGAACCCCCGCGAGGATCCGGTCGCGTGCCTCCTCGACCGAGACCAGTCCCTCTCCCGAGTCGTGATCGTGGACGCGCGCCTGGCCGGTCATGCGGCTCAGTGTATCGGGGCGTCGCGGAGCCGCTGAGAACCGCTAGAGGAGCTTCTCGCGCAGGACGACCTCCGCGAGGTACCGGCGGAACTCCCCGCCCACATCCTCCCGCTCGATCGCGAACTCCACCGTGGCCTTGAGGTAGTCGAGCTTGTTGCCCACGTCGAAGCGACCGCGGTCGAAGGAGTACGCGAACACGTCCTGCTCCTGCGCGAGGAGGTTGATGGCATCGGTGAGCTGGATCTCGCCGCCGCGCCCGGGCTGTGTCTCGCGCAGGGCCTGAAAGATCTCAGGGGTGAACACGTAGCGGCCGATCGCCGCCATGGTGGAGGGTGCCTCCTCAGGCGAGGGTTTCTCCACGATCGACTTCACCCGGAACAGGTTGTCGCCCACCGCCTCGGGCTCGATGCAGCCGTACCAGAGGAGCTCCTCGCGCGCGACCTGCATCGCGGCGATCACGCTTCGCCCGGACCGCTCGTGGACCGCCAGCATCTCCTGCAACAGCGGCATCGACGGGTGGATGAGATCGTCGCCCAGCAGCACCGCGAACGGCTCGCCACCCACGTGCTCCTCGGCGGCCGCCACCGCGTGCCCCAACCCCAGCGGGTCCCGCTGGCGGATGTAGTGGATCGAGGCGATCTCGCTGATCTCGCGCACCTTCTTCAGCTCGTCGGTCTTGCCCTTGGTCTCCAGGAAGTACTCGAGCTCGAAGGATCGGTCGAAGTGATCCTCGATGCTTCGCTTGCCGCGGCCGGTCACGATCAAGATGTCCGTGAGGCCGGCTCGGGCCGCCTCCTCCACCACGAACTGGATGGACGGGGTGTCGACGACGGGCAGCATCTCCTTGGGCTGTGCCTTCGTGGCAGGCAGGAACCGGGTACCCAGACCCGCCGCGGGAATGACCGCCTTCTTGACCTTCATCGCGCCGGAACGATAGCGGCTGAGGGCGTTCGGTGACCGAGCGCGTCCCGCCTCCGGGCTGCGGGAAGGCCTCCGTATACTGCGTGAGCCATGCCCACCTACGAGTACCTCTGCCGCGCGTGCGGCCACGGCTTCGACATCGTGCAGGCGTTCGCGGACGACACGCTCACGATCTGTCCCGCCTGCGGCGGCGAACTGCGGAAGATCTTCGCCGCGCCCACCATCACCTTCAAGGGCTCCGGCTTCTACGCGACCGATAACCGCAAGGGCACCAAGGGCGGCGAGAGGTCCGATGGCTCGAAGGAGTCGAAGGAGTCCAAGGATTCGAAGGGATCCAAGGATCCGAAGGACTCCGCGGGCTCGAAGGACACGAAGTCGTCGGGATCGTCCGGATCGAAGAGCACGGAGAAGAAGACGGAGAGCCCGGCGGCTCCGAAGAAGGAGTCCCCCGCGCGATGACCGACGCCGAGATCGGGGTGTTCGGCGGCTCGGGCTTCTACTCGTTCCTGGAGAAGACCCAGACGGTGGAGATGGACACGCCCCACGGCAGGCCCAGCGCACCGCCCGTGATCGGGGAGGTGGGGGGCCGCCGCGTCGCGTTCATCCCCCGTCACGGCCCGGCGCACGAGTTCCCGCCCCACCGGGTCCCCTACAAGGCCAACGTCTGGGCCATGAAGGAGCTCGGCGTCGGCAGGGTGCTGGGACCCAACGCCTGCGGCTCGCTGCAGCCGAACGTGAAGCCCGGCGAGTTCGTGATCTGCGACCAGCTGGTGGATCGAACGCGCGATCGTGCCAACACGTTCTACGACGGGCCGGTGACCACCCACATCTCGTTCGCCGACCCGTACTGCCCGGTGATGCGGGACACCCTCGTCGCGCAGGGACGGGCGCTGGACATCCCGCTGCACGAGCGTGGAACGGTGGTGGTGATCGAGGGGCCGCGGTTCAGCACGCGCGCCGAGTCGGCGTGGTTCGCGGCGGCCGGCTGGGAGGTCATCAACATGACGCAGTACCCGGAGGCGGTCCTGGCTCGCGAGCTGGAGCTCTGCTACGCCAACATCTCCCTCATCACCGACTACGACGTCGGCGTCGAGGGCGTGCTGCCCGTCACCCATGAGGAGGTGGTGCGTGTGTTCACGGAGAACAACGAGAGGCTGCGCTCGCTGCTGTTCGCGGTGATCCCGGAGCTGCCCTCCGAGCGCGCGTGCGCGTGCGCCTCGGCCCTCGACGGCGCTCGCTTCGAGGCGTGATGGCCGAGCAGCTGGTCAGCGTCGAGCTCCGGATCCGCACGGCGGAGGACCCCAAGCAGCTCGGCGACCGACTCCGCGAGGCCGCCGCCATGATCGCCGGCCGCGACGCGGTCGAGGAGTTCCGGGTCCGGGCGACGCCTCTGGACGAGAAGCCCAAGGGCCCGCACCCGGTCGACTGACGATATGCCGCGAGCGTGACACTCGTCACGGCGACCGTGTCGAGCCCTCACTAGCGTGATGCCTTCCGTACCGACGAGGAGGAGGGCGATGGTCGGGTTCGGACGGCGTTGGCCGCGTGGGGCCAGGATCTCGGCGGGGCTCGCTCTGCTGTCGGGCCTTGCAGCGTTCGCCCTGGTGCAGGGCTAGGTGGCTCGGCTCCAGGCGTCGAGACCCGCACTGGGCCCTCCGGTGGCGGTCGTGGTCGCGGCCGTCGACCTGTCGCGTGGCGTCACGTTGGGCGCCGATGCCTTGCAGATCCGCGAGGTCCCCGGAGAGTTCGCACCGCCCGGCGCGATCGGCGACCCCGCCGATGCCCAGGGCCGCGTGCTCGTCAGCGCCCTGGCCGCCGGCGAGCCCGTCACCGCCACACGGCTGGCAGCACCGCAGGCGGGCCCGGTGGCGGCGCTGGTCCCCCCCGGGCTCCGCGCCTTCGTGGTGGCCACGGACGTGCCGCCCGAGGC
>JALYMB010000018.1 GCA_030773935.1 Actinomycetota bacterium
GGCGGGCATCGCGGTGCTGCGCGAGGGCTCGTGTTCGGGCGGCCCGGGCGATTGGCGCCTGCGCGTTCGTCGCGAGAGCGCCTCCACGATCAGGGTGCGCTTCGAGATCGAGCACGTGCGTCCGGGCGATTCGTGGCAGCTGTTCCTGTCGGACAACGGCACGCGGATCTTCGCCGGCACCAGGGTCGCGGATGCCGGCGGCGAGGTGCACGTCATCAGGATCACCGCGGATCGTGCCGGCACGGACCGGATCAAGGGCGGTGGCGTGAACGTCAGCACGGGCGGCTCGTGCGACGGCGCCCTCACGTTCTGACCGACAGGTCCCGGGACCCTCGTCCCGTTGTGGTCGCGACCTGGTGGCACGCAATCTCGTCGGTGTGGCCGGAGGTGCCGGCCCGACGAAGGGGGATGGGACGATGATCGCGAAGACGGCGCGCATGTTCATGATCGCCGGAACGCTGGCGCTGACCGTGGGCGGGGCGCTGCCCGCGTCGGCCAACGACGCCGACGTGATCCGGCAGGGCTCGTGCAGCGGCAGGAGCGACTGGAAGCTCAAGCTCTCGCCCGACAACGGGCGGATCGAGGTCGAGTTCGAGGTGGATTCCAACGTCAACGGCCAGACCTGGCACGTGCGGATCCTGCAGAACGGCGAGCGGATCTTCTCGGGCAACCGGGTCACCCAGGCGCCGAGCGGATCCTTCGACGTCCGCAAGCTGGCGAACAACACGGCCGGCACCGACCGCTTCCGGGCCCGTGCGGTGAACGGGGCGACCGGGGAGACCTGCGCCGGCGCCGCGTCGATCTGATCCACCGGTCGCACCGCTGAGCCGGCGCCGGGAGAGCCATCCTGGCGCCGGTCCCGCGTTCAGCGGATGGCATGCGTTTCACGCGCTTGGTTCAGCACCAGGTCCTTGGTGGTGGGTGCGAGCCGGCTCCGCCGTCGCCTGAACACGGCGATCAGGGCTCCGATGCCCCGCAACAGCAGGAGGACGAGGGCGGCGATGGCGGGGTAGAGCCACCCGGGTCGAGTGGACCCGGTCTTCACAGGGGTCGACACCCCGGCGTCGGGGAAGGTGATGGTCGCCCGTGCACTGCGTGCGAGCAATCCGCTGTGAAGGCTGATCCGCGCATCCCATGGGCCGGCGGGGACCCGGTCGTCCAGGACGATCGTGACGGGCTCCGTGTCGCCGATCCCCAGGGTGATGCCGAGGTCGGCGGGGAAGGGTCCGGCGCTGGGCCCACCGGGGCCGGCCAGGAGCTCCAGGGTTCCGCTCATGTCGAGCGCGCGGCCGCCGGTGTTGTGGACGGTCGCGAGGACGACCGGGTGGCCGTCGCGTGAGCGTTCGGCGGTCAATGAGTCGATCGTGAAGTCGGCCGCCGGCGCGCCGCCGGGCCCGACGGACAGATAGAGGCGGATGCCGACGCGGTTGACCCTTCTACACTTCATCAAGCCGTCCACGACCAGCAGTTTCAAGTTGTTTAGATGCTGGATGTTGCCCAGAACGTTGCCCGATTAGATAAATGGAATTGCCCCCGACGAGCCGAGGTGTCTGCGCGGGCGCAACCTCAATCTGCTGATGCGGACTTCGAACCGCTTCGTCGCCCAGGTCGGGTCGCACCGGGATAGCATCGCCCGGTGCTCAACTGCTCGAACTGCGGGAAGGAGAACCCAGCCGAGGCCTCGTTCTGCATGGCGTGCGCGACGCCGCTGAGAGTGGCGGCCCGCCCCGTCGCCGAGGAACGCAAGGTCGTCACCGCGCTGTTCTGCGACCTGATCGGGTTCACCGCCACCTCGGAGTCCGCCGACCCCGAGGACGTGGACACGATGCTCGCCGCCTACTTCTCGATGGCCCGCAACCAGATCGAAGGTCACGGCGGGGTGGTGGAGAAGTTCATCGGTGACGCGGTCGTCGGGGTCTTCGGTGTACCGGCGGCCCACGAGGACGACCCTGAGCGCGCGGTGCGCGCGGGTCTTCGGATCGCCGAGGACGCCGAGGGTCTAGAAGCCCTCGGCGGGGCGCCGCTCAGGCTCCGCGTGGGGATCAATACTGGGGAGGCGCTGGTC
>JALYMB010000019.1 GCA_030773935.1 Actinomycetota bacterium
TCGGTCCTTGAGGGGAAGCCCAGGGACCGGGGCTGTGACGCTATCACGCAACCCCAGATCGGCGCCAGGAAAACCCAACGCCTGGGATCGGGTGATGCTCTCAGCCGACGCCGAGGCCGGTCATCAACGCTCGAAGTGTCAGGCCGAAACAGATGAACGCCGCCCACGCGAACGGGACCCACGACGCGATCTGCCTACCCGGATCGAAACCCACGAGGCTCGCGTTCCCCGCCCGTGCCACGATGTGCGCGAACACGAAGAGCAGCAGCGGCAGGAGACCGTACACGTAGTGGAGGACGCCGCCGAGCGACCCCGCGGCCTCGACCCGGTGACCGGTGACGAGCAACGCGATGCCGAGGACGGCCTGGATCCCGGCCGTCACCTGGGCAACGGTGAGCCACAGCCAGAAGCGATCCCCGGGGACCCGCCTCGCGATCCATGCGCCGAGTCCCCAGAGCCAGCCGACGGCGAAGATCGCCACCACCGCGAACCCGACGACCTTGTGGACCTCCGGCACGGGCGGAGTCTACGAGCCGGGACCCTCGTACCGGGCGCCGCCGCGCCCGCTGCCGTCCTTGTTGAGTCGCCGGGAGAGATGCAGTCCCTCCAGTGCGAACTCCAACGCGCTCGCCGCCACACCGGGGCTCTCCTCCGTCACCTCGAGCCGCTCCAGCAGCTTCGCGAGTCCCGGGAGGTCGTCGAACTGGGCCAGCACCTCGGCCGCGGGCATCCGGTCGGAGGTCACGGCCGAGAATCCGGGCTGCTCGAAGCGCGACAGCAGCGGCTGGAAGTCGAAGCCCGAGAGCCGGTGTCTGAACACCTCCAGGATCGCCGTGCGCGTGACGCGCGAGACGATCTCCTCTTCGCGTCCCTCCTCGATCGTGTCGAACTCCACCCGGCCGAGCGACGAAGCCACGACCGCCGGCAGGTCGCTCACGCGCGGAACGGCCTCGGGTTCGCCGGTGATCGCCGCGCGACGAACGGCGGCGGCGCCCAGCGTCTCTACGTTGCCGATCGAGTACCGGACGCTCACACCGCTGCGGTGGTTCACGTGCGCCGATCGACGAAGCTCCCCCGTCAGGGCCGCCACGACCTCCTTCATGAAGACGGGCACGCGCAGCGGCGTCCCGTCGGCGGGGGCGGGGCGTGCCTCGGCGTCCATGATCCGGACCTCCTCGGCGAGGGTCTCCGGGTAGTGCGTGCGAACCTGCGTCCCGAACCGATCCTTCAGGGGCGAGACGATCCGGCCTCGGTGGGTGTAGTCGTCCGGATTCGCGGTGGCGACGAGCAGCAGGTCGAGCGGCAGGCGGATCCGGTAGCCGCGGATCTGCACGTCGCGCTCCTCGAGGATGTTGAACAAGCTCACCTGGATCCGCTCGGGCAGGTCGGGCAGTTCGTTGATGGCGACGATGCCGCGGTTCGTCCTCGGGATCATGCCGTAATGGATCGTGAGCTCGTCGGCAAGATACCGGCCCTCCGCGACCTTGATGGGATCGACGTCTCCGATCAGGTCGGCCACGGCGGTGTCGGGCGTGGCGAGTTTCTCCGCGTACCGATCCTCGCGGGCGATCCACTCGACCTGGACGGCGTCGCCGTGCTCGGCGATGAGCGCCCGGCATCGCGCACAGATCGGGCGGTAGGGATGGTCGACGATCTCGCAACCTTGGATGGCCGGCACGGACTCGTCGAGGAGGTGGACGAGCGAACGGATCAACCGGCTCTTCGCCTGCCCGCGCTCGCCCAGCAGGATCAGGTCGTGCCCGGCCAGGAGTCCGCGCTCCAAGCCCGGGACCACGCTCTCGTCGAACCCCACCACCCCCGGGAAGGCCGGTGCGCCGGAGCCGAGGCGCTCCAGGAGGTTCCGACGGAGCTCCTCTTTGACGCTGCGGTCCGGATAGCCGGAGGCGCGCAGCTCGCCGATCGTGCGGGCGGTCGTCATGCGACCAGCCTAGCGATGTTCCGCGAAAGGGAGGTGTCCGAGCCAGCGGGTACGCTCCCGGGGTGGAGGCCGTGGATCGGATCGTGGCCGGACTGAACCCCGCACAGCGGGAGGCGGCCCTCGCCACCACCGGCCCCCTGGCGATCCTGGCGGGCGCCGGCACAGGCAAGACCACCACGGTTACGCATCGGATCGCCGTGCAGGTGGCCTCGGGGGCGTTCGCCGCCGGCCACATCCTGGCCGTCACGTTCACGGAGAAGGCGGCGGGTGAGCTGAAGGGCCGTCTGGCGGACCTGGGCGTGGAGGGCGTGGAGGCGCGCACGTTCCACGCCGCGGCCCTGTCGCAGCTCCGTCGCCTGTGGGACCGCCATACCGGAGGTGCGCTGCCCGACGTCCTGGATTCGAAGGCGCCCCTGATCGCCTCGCTGGCGAACGCCCTCCCTCCGCCCTACCGGTTCCTGCCCCGCCGCGAGCTCGCGGGCGAGATCGAGTGGGCGAAGAACCGGATGATCGGTCCGGATACGTATGCGGCCGACATCCGGCGCCAGGGGCACGAACCCCCGATCCCCGCCGACCTGATGCTCCGGATCTTCCAGGGCTACGAGCACCGCAAGGAGCGCGTGGGGCGCATCGATTTCGAAGACATGCTGGGCCTGGCCCTGCGTCTCTTCGATGAGTATCCGGACGCGGCCACCGAGGTCCGTGAACGCCATCACGCGTTCACCGTGGACGAGTACCAGGACGTCAACCCCCTGCAGCAGGCGCTGCTGGAGCGTTGGCTCGGTGACCGCGACGAAATCTGCGTGGTGGGCGACGACTACCAGACGATCTACGCCTTCACGGGAGCCTCGCCGCAGCATCTGCTCGGGTTCCCCGAGCGATACCCCGGGGCGCGCGTGGTTCGGCTGCAGGAGAACTATCGATCCACACCTCAGGTGCTCGCCGTGGCGAACGCGCTGACTCCCACCCTCGGCGGATTCGCCAAGACGCTCACCGCCACGCGGTCCGACGGCCCCGATCCCACGGCGCGGGCGTGCCCCGATCCCGAGAGCGAGGTGTCGTTCGTGGTGGGCGAGGTGCGGCGGCTCCTTCGCGAAGGCACGCCTCTTGAGCAGATGGCGGTGCTGTACAGGATCAACGCCAGATCCGAGCGGTACGAGGAGGCGTTCGCCGCCGCGGGCGTGCCCTACCAGGTCCGCGACGGCGCCTTCCTGCGGCGGCCGGGACCTCGATCGGTCCTGGCCAGGCTGCGGGGAGTGGCGAGCGACCTCGCGGGAACGGTCGAGTCGGTGACCGACGCCCTTGGGTACGACCCGAAGCTCCAGCCCGACGCCGAGGAGGAGGTCACCCGGCAGGCCGACCTCGGTCGGATGCGGGCGCTGGCGCGCGAGTTCGAGGAGGCGAACCCGGACGGGGAGCCCGCCGCGTTCGTCGCAGAGCTCACGAACCGCTTCGCCGTCGAGCGCACCGGCCGGGGCGTGAACCTGCTGACCTTCCATCGGTCCAAAGGTCTCGAGTTCGACGCCGTGTTCCTGCCCCGCCTGCTCGCTGGGGAGCTGCCGTTTAAGCGAGGCCGAACCGAGGCGGATATCGATGAGGAACGCCGCCTCCTCTACGTCGGCATCACGCGCGCGAAGACGTGGCTGTACCTGTCGTGGCCGCGAGAGGCGAAGACCACATCGAGCCCGTTCCTGCGCGAACTCGGACTCACCTCGGCGGACGCAACCGGCGGCGGCGGCCGCCCCGCGAGACGACCGGTCGCGGCCTCCACCGGTCCCGCCGGCGGCCCGCTGTTCGACCGGCTGCGGGAGTGGCGGAAAGGCCGCGCGACCACCGACGGGGTTCCCGCATACGTGATCTTCCACGACAAGACCCTCGCCGAGATCGCGACGAGCCGGCCGAAGGACTGGGCGGACCTGTCCGCCATCAGCGGCGTCGGCGAGAAGAAGCTCGACCTGTACGCCGACGATGTCCTGGAGATCGTCGCCGGAGATTGATTACCCGGAACGCAAGCGGGCGATCAGCACGCCGCCGGCGAGCAGCGGCACGGCCAGGGACAGCCACCGGAGCGCGGTCTCGGGAGCGCTGCGCAGACTCGCAGCGTCCAATGCCTCGGCGGTGCCGTCGTGCAGCGTGATCTGGCCCACGACGTTCGCGACGTGCCTGCGCAGGCGCCGCACCGGCGTGGAAAGGGCACCCTGGGCCGCC
>JALYMB010000020.1 GCA_030773935.1 Actinomycetota bacterium
CGCTCGCGAGCGGCGCAGACATCATGTGCGCCGAGGCGCTCCTGGACGCGGGCGCGGAGATACATGTCGTGCTGCCCTTCGCCACGGACGAGTTCGTTCGGAGCTCGGTGGCCGACGGTGGGCCCGAGTGGGTCGGGCGGTTCCAGCGATGCATGGACGCGGCGACCTCGATCAACTACGCGACCGACGATGCGTACCTGGGCGACGACGTGCTGTACAGGTACGGGGCCGAGCTCGCGATGGGACTCGCACTCCTGCGGGCGCGATTCCTGGACGCCCCGGTGCGGCAGCTCGCGGTGTGGGACGGGAGTCCGGCCGGCGGCGAAGCGGGCACCGCGATCGACATCACGACCTGGACCGGCCACGGTCACCCAGTGACGGTCATCGCGCCCACCGAGCCACCGCTGCCGGCCGCCTCCGTGCCGATAAGCCACCGAGACGACACCGGCCGCGTGGTGCGCGCGATACTGTTCGCCGACGTGAAGGGCTTCTCGAAGCTGACCGACGAGCAGCTGCCGAGCTTCGCCGAGCACGTGCTGGGTGCGATGGCCGAGGTGCTGGACCGTCATGCCGATGCGGTCTCGTACCGCAACACCTGGGGCGACGCGGTGTACGCAGTCCTCACGGACGTCGTCAGCGCGGCCGCGTGCGCCCTCGAGATGCAGGAGGCGATGGGGGCGATCGACCTCGACGCGTGTGGCCTGCCGGGGCGCCTCGCGCTGCGGCTCGGTGCGCACGTGGGCCCCGTGTTCTCGATCGTCGACCCAGTGCTTGGCAAACCTTCGTACATGGGGTCACACGTCAGCCGCACCGCGCGCATAGAACCGGTCACGCCGCCGGGCGCGGTGTTCGCCACCGAGGCGTTCGCCGCGGCCCTCGAACTCGAGCACAGCCGGTTCGGATTCGACTACGTGGGCCACATCCCGGCGGCCAAGGACTTCGGCCGCCTCCGGATGTACCGGCTGCACCCTGCAAGAACCCCCAGAACTACCGATGGCTGAGCCCCTCGCTCCTTGGTTGTCGGTCCTCGGGTCGGAATGAGGGTCACTCGTCAGGAGCTCGGCTGGTACGCAAAGAGCCCGCCGAGCTTAGGAGCCACGAACACGTACGGGCCGGCGAAGATCGGCTGCGCGAAGGCACCCGAGTCCAGCGAAATCGTGTTCAAGACCTCGCCAGTAGATCCGTTGATCAAATACAGAGCGTTCTTCGCGCCGCTGAACGTGGCGGCCGCGATCACCCCGCTGCCATCCATCGACGGGCTTCCGAGAACCGGTCCGCCGGAGAGCCCTCGCTCCCATATGGGGTGACCAGTCGCGGGGTTGAGCGCACGAACGCCCCCAGGGTAGGTCTGACCACCGATGATGGTGCGATTGCTCGCAACGACCAGTCGCTTATCCATCGAATCCCAGATGGCCGCCGCGAGACAGATGCCTCCACTTCCCTCAGGCTCCCCGATCTTCCGGTGCCACACCGGGCCCTTCGCGAGGGCTCCGCGCTCCAGGGCATAGAAAGTTCCATTCTTGTTGCATGCACCGACGAGGTCCGCGGCAACTCCGGCGACGTTCGCATTGAATAACGTGGGCGATGAACCCCAATCCAGATCGCTGTCGAGCGCCACAGGCGCCCGCCACCGGTCCAGTCTTTGGAGTGTGGACCCGTCGAGGCGAACGATGGAGAAGGAATCTCCGGGTTGGGTTCCCGTCGGGTCGGCGTTCCCGACTGTCGCCCACACCGAGGTTCCGTCTGACGCCGTGCTGGTCCACACGCTTCCGCCTGTCGAACCCTTCGGCAGCGACCAGTACGTGCGCAGCAAAGCGCCGGCCGCCTGGTCGTACTCCCTCACGCCTCCGCGAACCAACGGGTGGTCGCACTGCGATGAGATCCCCATGTACACGCGGCCGTCCACGACGGTGGGCGAACCCCAGTTGTAGCCGGCGTTCTCAGTCGTGCCTGGGTGGACGACCAGTGATCTCCAGACCGTGCTCCCGTCCCTCGCTCTCAGCGCGTACAGATAGCCATCCGCGGCCGCCACATAGACCACCGGCCCTCCGGCGGAGGGGTCGACGGCCACGGCCGCCGTTGACGTGAACCCCCGTCC
>JALYMB010000021.1 GCA_030773935.1 Actinomycetota bacterium
CTCGATCGCCGGCTACCTCGAGTACTGGACCCGGTACGCCGAGCCCTGGGAGTTCCAGTCGCTGCTGCGGGCGCGGGGGGTGGCGGGCGATCCCGCGCTGGGCCGCCGCTTCGAGCTGAACGCGGAGGATCTGGCGTATCCGCCGGACGGGCTCACCGTGGATCGCGTGGCGGAGATGCGGCACATGCGCGAGCGCATCGAGCGGGAGCGCGTGAAGCCCCCGGAGGCCGCGAAGTTCCACTTCAAGCTCGGGTACGGATCCCTCGCCGACGTGCAGTTCGCGGTGGAGCTGGCCCTCATGCGTCACGGCGGCGCGCACCCGGAGGTCCGGACCCGGCAGACCCTCGAGGCCATCGAGCGCCTGGCGGCCGCTCGATTCCTGCCCGACGCCGCCGCGCACTCGCTCGGCGAGGCCTTCGTGTTCCTGTCGGACGTGAAGAACGCCCTGGAGGTGGACCGGCGGCTGCATGTGGAGGCCGTGCCGGTCTCGCCGGAGGAGCAGACCTCGCTGGCCCGGCGCCTGGGTTACGAGGAGTACCCCCGGCAGAGCTTCATCGACGACTACCTCCGGATCACGCGTCGGTGCCGTCGCGCGATGGAGCGCGTCTTCCTCGCGGAGACCGGGACGTAGCGGCTCCCCGCGCACCGGCGTGGATAGGGTGGAGATCGGTTCATGACACCGTGGGAGGCGAGCCATGATCAAGGAGTTCAAGGAGTTCATCGCGAAGGGCGACCTGGTGACGCTGGCCATGGCCTTCATCCTGGGCGTGGCGTTCGCCGCGGTCGTGACCGCGTTCACGAACGTGATCCTGGGAGCGGTGAGCTACGTGTTCGGCGGGAGCGTCTCGTTCGACAAGCTGGGGGTGCACCGGGGCAGGGAGATCGTGATCCCGTACGGGTCGTTCCTCACCCAGGTGGTGGACTTCCTGATCGTCGGGTTCGTCCTGTTCCTGGTCGTGAAGGCCTACAACCGGTTCCAGGCGAGGGAGGAGACGCCCGACGAGCCCACCGCCGAGGTGCGGCTGCTCACGCAGATCCGCGACGAGCTCGCGGCGCGTCGCTAGCTCCGGGGATCGGCCGCGCCGCCGGTCAGGGGCTGGATGCCGCCGCGCTGGAGGGCGTCGCGCCGGACGGGGTCACGCCGGACGGGGTGGTCGTCGGCGTCGCCGGCGACGGCGTCAGGGCCCCGAACTCGCTCGCGACCACGTGCCGCTCGACGGTGAGATCGCCGCTCCCGGCGTCCTGCTCGATCACGTCCCACGCGATCAGCTGTGCGGGCTCGTCCGCGATGGCGGGGCTGAAGTACAGGATCTCCGCCGACAAGGGGATCTGCGGCCCGTCGGCCTGGAAGCCGCCGGTCGGCCCCGCCCCTCCCGTCGTGCCGACCCGCAGGAACAGCGTGCCGTCGCGGACCACCGCCGAGTTCTCGTGGAAGTGCCCGCTCGCGACGAGCGGAACGAGGCCCGCGACTTCCGCGGCCATCCGGTCGTCGTGGACCGCAACGATGGCGGGCGGCTGCGGCAACGCCACGACATCGCGGGCGATCCGCGGCGCCACGCTCCGCACCAGCTCCTCGATCGCAGCGTCGCTCTGCGGCGCGCCGCGCTGCTCGACGAAGTACGGATCCCCCAGCCCGTAGATCGTGACCCCGGCCACCGTCGTGATGGTGCCGTCCACCACCGTGGCGTTGGGCACCTGCTCGATCGCCCGCTGCAGATCCACCGAGTCGTGGCTCCCCCGCACGAACACGTACGGCGTGGAGAAGCCCGGGATGAAGCTCGCCACCACGTTCTCCGCGGGCGTGCCGAAGCTGGTCACGTCACCCGTGTCCAGAACCGCGTCCACGTCGAAACCGCGGGCGAGTTCCTGGGCGAAATCGAAGCCGAGCGGGGACAGGTGGATGTCGGAGATGTGCAGGATCCGGATCTCGTGGCTCTGTCCCAGCGGGTTGGCCTCGATGGCCGAGTACGCGCTGGACGCCCCGCCCACGATCGCGCGCAACTGCTGGCGGAAGTAGTCGACCCGCTCCACCGTGGATCCGAGCGGACCGAACAGCTGGGGGGCCAGCGCCAGGGTGCCGGAGTAGGTGGGTTGCAGGAACGCGCTCGGGTCGAAGGTGGCGACCGCCACCGACCCGGAACCACCGACGGCCACCAGGGCCGCCAGCATCGCGATCCGCACCCGGTCACGGTGGCCGCGGAAGGCCACCAGGGCCGCCAGCAGGGCGCCGCCCATCGCAACGCCCAGGGCGCGCAGGAGGAAGGGCCAGATCCGGTGGAGGGCCTGATCCTCCAGGTCGGCGGCGACCCCGTCGAGGCCCTCGTCGCCGATCAACGTCTGCAGCCGCTTGACGTCGACGTCGATGAGCGTGGCCGACAGGTGCAGCGGCGCGAGGTGGGTGTCCGCGCTGACGCGGCCGAGCGGCGGGAGGGCGATATCGGTCTGACCGCGCCCCGGCACGGCGTCCAGCTGCACGCCGAAGGGTCCCATGGGCACCGTCGTCTGCCCGAAGGCCAGCAGACCCAGCCACGCCCCCCCGATCCCCACGGCGATGGGGAGCACGATCGTCACCAGCACACGTCGAGAGCGGGCAGGCAGGTGGACCGGCACGCGGGTCATGCTATCGACCCGCCGAGGCTCCTACGGTT
>JALYMB010000022.1 GCA_030773935.1 Actinomycetota bacterium
GGATCCAGATCCACGCCGCGAACGTCGTCGAAGCGGGTCACGAGCCACAGACCGACCGCCGGGACCCAGCTCACCGGCTCCTCGTCCCGCAGGCGCGCGTAGATCGGGTACGGGTCGCGTTCGAGCTGCTCGATCGTGACCGTCCGGCCGATCGTCATCGTGCCTCCCCTCGGCCGATTCGAGGTATTTTGCTCCCGAACGATTCCGGCGCGCAACGCCGCGGCGCCGGGCTATCGTCGGGCGTCACCACACGAGGAGGGTCATGGACACAGCCGGGAAGCGACTCCGCCTGCTGTTCTCGGACATCCTGGGCCTGGAGCGCGGGAAATACCTCTTCGGAGAGCCGGCGGAGCAGGGCGTGGCGGCCTTCTGCGTCGGTGTGTACCCGCTCACCACCGACAAGGAGATCCTGCCGATCCCGGGGTACCAGTTCGACGTGGGGTTGCCCGACGTCGAGGCGCAGCTCGACCGCGACACCCTGCGACCCGGCTGGGAGCCCGACACGGTCGTGGGCATCGGCGATATCACCTTCCGTGGCGCCGCGTGCGCCATCGATCCCCGGAACGTGCTGCGCGAGGCGGTGGAGCCCTGGCGCGCGATGGGCTTGGAGCCACAAGTGGCGTTCGAGCCGGAGTTCTTCCTGTGCGACCCCGACGACGAGGGCAGCTGGAAGCCGGTCTCGGTGCCGTCCCACCGGGTGTACGGCACCGGCATGGCGATCGACCCCACCGGCTGCGTCGACCAGATGGTCCGCGCCGCGCAGACCTGTGGCTTCCCCTTGGAGAGCTGGGGCAGCGAATTCGACAACGCCGCGTACGAGGTCAACATCCGCTACAAGGACGTGATCCCCGCCGCCGACGAGTGCTTCCTGTTCCGGTTGATCGCGCGGGAGATCGCTAGCAGCCACGGCAAGCTGGCGACGTTCACGGGACGGCCGTTCGGGGACCGCGGCGGCAGCGGCCTGCACCTGAATTTCAGCTTCCGCAGAGACGATGGCTCGAACGCCTTCCACGACCCGAACGATCCGGAGGGGCTCTCGGACCTGGCGCGCCGGTGCATCGCCGGCGTGCTTGCGCACCACACCGGCACGGCCGCGGTGTTCGCGCCCAGCGTCAACGCCTACAAGCGCCTGCAGCCCGACATGCTGAACGGCTACTGGGCGAACTGGGGTCACGACGACCGCACCGTCACGGTTCGCGTCCCGCCGGCCCGTGGCGAGGCCACCCGTCTGGAGCAGCGCACGTCCGACGGTGCCGCGAACCCCTACCTGGCTGCCGCCGCCCTGTTGCACGTGGCGCGCGACGGCGTCGAGCGGGAACTGCCGCTCCCGGCTCCGCAGCCGGTGGGCGAGGAACCCAACACCGAGGTGCGGATCCCGCCGAACCTGGACGCCGCTCTGTTCGCGATGCAAGCCGACACCTACCTGTGTGAGGCGCTCGGGAGCGATCTCGTGACGGCGTTCACGATGCTCAAACGCGCCGAGTGGGAGCGTTACGTGGCGGTCGTGGACGACCCGGACACCACCGAGGTCACGCGCTGGGAGCTCGAGTACTACCTGCCCTTCTTCTAGCCGTCGACGTCAGGCGCTGCGGCGCGGTCGGTGTGCCACGGCCATGATGTGCGAGGACAGACCCAGCAACGACGGCTCGGCCTCCACGCGCTCGATCAGCTCGAGCAGAGAAGACCAAGCCGCGGCGTCGGCCTCCAGCGCCGTGTCGTCGGCAAGCACGCTGCCGGGGCCCTCGATCGCGAGTAGGCCGCGCAGGATCAGTCCGCTCTCGGTCACCTCCGACGCCAGCTCACCGCCGGTGTGGAAGAAGGCGGTGGTGAACCAGCCCGGCACGGCTCCGGCGTTGCGATGCTGGCCGTCCTCGATGTCCTGGGCGACGACCTCCCGGAACGAGGCGTCGGAGAACCGGTCGTGCACGAGGCCATCCATGAATGAGGCGAACCGCGAGATGACCGCGGCCATGACGACACCGCCCGGCCGCACGACACGGGCCGCCTCCGACATCGCCCGCAGGCGATCGTCGCGCTCGGTGAGGTGGTACAGGGGCCCGAACAGGAGAACGGCGTCGAAGGTGGCGTCCTCCCAGGGCAGATCCCGGGCGTCGCCGGCGACGGCCTGCGTCACGCCGGCGGCGACGGCCTGATCGACGTGCAGGGGGACGGCGTCGAGGAGGACGACCTCGTAACCGCGTTCGGCGAGCCACCGCGCGTGACCGCCGGGGCCACCCCCCACGTCGGCGATCCGGGCCGGGGCGGCGGGCAGGAACCGCTCCAGCAGCCGCCGGGTCCGATCCCGCTCCAGCGGATTGACCCTCAGGCGCCCCTGCTCCTCCCCCGCGTCGTAGTACCGGCGGATCGGTTCCTCCAGCTCAGGCATGGTCCAGAGCCTACGGCCCTTAGCGCTTGCCCGGCAGGTCGTTCGGTAGCAAAATACCTCTGCGGCGCACGGGCGCGCAGCCGAAAGGGAGAGCCGATGTCCGCGACGCGCGACCAGATCGACCTGGTGAACCCCGACAGCTACGTGGAGCGCGTGCCGTTCGAGTGGTTCGACCGTCTTCGCCGCGAGGAGCCCGTGTCCTGGCACCCGGAGCCCGCCGGTAACGCCGGCTTCTGGGCGGTGACGCGCTACGACGACCTCACCTCAGTACACATGGATTGGCAGACGTACTCCTCGGAGGTCGGCGCGGTCTCACTCGAGGAACTCGACGAAGAGCAACTGCATCGTCGCAGATCGATGCTGGAGTGCGACCCGCCACGCCACACGCAGCTCCGTCAGGTCACCTCGAAGCGGTTCTCGGCGCGCGGCGTGGGCAAGTACGAGGACTACATCCGCGACGTGGCGCGCGGCGTCCTGGACCGGGCCCTGCCGAAGGGTGAGTTCGACTTCGTTGGCGAGATCAGCCGGGAGCTGCCGATCCGGTTCCTCTGCTCCATCTTCACGGTGCCGCAGGACGACGCCCCCCAGCTGATCGGGTGGGGTGACAAGATGATCGCGAACCAGGATCCGGAGATGTCGGCCGCGGTCGTCGATCAGGTCGACACCGAAGAGTACCGGCACCTCCCCTTCCGCTCCCCCGCCGCTCTGGAGGTGTGGTCCTACGCCGACCGCCAGCGGGAACTGCGTGAGGCCGATCCCGCCGACGACGTGATCCAGGCCCTCACGGTGGCGCAGTCCGAGGGCGTCCTCACCCAGGCCGACTATCACAATTACTTCTCGCTGCTGATGATCGCCGGCAACGA
This sequence comes from Actinomycetota bacterium, assembly GCA_030773935.1. Lineage (GTDB taxonomy): Bacteria > Actinomycetota > UBA4738 > UBA4738 > HRBIN12 > JALYMB01. The sequence goes on from JALYMB010000022.1 coordinate 3,250, forward strand.
GACCACGCGGCACACGATCAGCAGCGGCATGCTCGCGCTCATGGAGAACCCGGAGCAGCTGCGGATGCTCCAGGACGACCCCGCGTTGATCACCCCCGCCACCGAGGAGATCCTGCGCTGGGCGACGCCGGTGCTGCACTTCCGGCGGACCGCGACGAAGGATCACGAGCTCCGCGGGCAGCCCATCAAGGCGGGCGACAAGGTGGTGACCTGGTTCATCAGCGCGAACTACGACGAGGAGGTCTTCACCGACCCCTACCGGTTCGACGTGACACGACGGCCGAACGACCACGTGACCTTCGGTCCGGGCGGCCCGCACTTCTGTCTGGGCGCCCACCTGGCCCGGCTGGAAACGAAGATCCTGTTCCAGGAGCTGCTGCCGCGCCTGCGCTCGATCGAGCTCACGGGGCCGGTGGAGCGGATCCGCTCGAACTTCGTGAACGGCATCAAGCGGATGCCGGTGCGGGTTCTGACCAGCTGAAACGTACCATCCGTGGGGACAATCTGTCCCCACCGACGAGCAACGCCCCGAACCCAAACCAGACGAGCGGCTAGCGCTTCCGTCGGGAACAGACTCCTTCAGGGGTCGGGCGCCCACCCACCCGACCTGCCGCCGCGTGTCGTTGAGACGCTCGAGGGGGATTTCTATCGAGGTGCTCGCTATGCCTTGTGGAAGGCGACGAGTGAGGCGAAGACGACGATGTTGTCGACATAGTGAGCGGTCGACCAGTCGAACGATCCACCGCAGGTGATCAGCCGCAATGCCGCGAAGTCGGTGTTGCCGTAGACGAGCTGGGTCGGGAAATCGGCCTTCGGGAAGTGGTGGACGCCGCTGACCTGGAAGACCGCGACGAGCCCGTCGGCGCGAGTGACGAAGACCCTGTCACCGGGCCGCAGATCTCCGAGCTTGAAGAACACCGAAGGTCCCGACGCTCCGGAGTCGACATGGCCAAGGATGACGGCGGGGCCGAGCGAGCCGGGTGTCGGAGAGTACTTGTACCAGCCGGCTTCGTTGTAGGTGGATCCCGATGGCACATCCACCCAGGTTCGGGGACCGGTCTCTCGACACAGATATCGGCAACCTGGACGCGCCCGCCTGGCTTCAGCACTCGCACGATCTCCTGGTAGGCCCCTACCTTGTCGGGCACAAGGTTGATCACACCGTTGGAGATAACCACATCGGCCCACCCGTCGGGGACGGGCAGGGACTCGGCCAGCCCCTCCCGGAACTCGACGTTGGCGAGGCCGGCTTCCGCCGCGGAGGCGCGGGACCGCTCGAGCATCGCCGGCGTCCTGTCCACGCCGACAACGCGGCCCTTCGGACCCACGGCGCGCGCCGCGACCAGACAGTCCATGCCGGCACCGGATCCGACGTCGACGACATACTCGCCCTGCTGCGGCAGCCCCCAGTAGAACGGGTTCGCCACACCCGCGAACGAGGTGACCGAGGACCCGGGCAGACCCTCGATCCAATCTTCGAAGTAGCCGGCGTTGGCCGCGGCGCGTCTCCCCGTATGGAAATGGAAACCCGCGTCTGGGCTCTCCAGGACCTCCACGTACTTGTCCTGGATCTCCTCGCGGAGCACCGTTCCACGTCCACGGTCACGTCGTCGGCCATGCCGATGTCCTCTCGATCGTTCGCTCGAGCAGGATGCCCGGACCGCGGCAAGCGCGCTCGCCACGAGACGAGGGTCGCGACGCAGATCGGCGCCCCACGCCGTGAGGATGACGGTACACCCGTATCGCCTGGGGGGTCCCCGGGGGCATCGCCGGAGCGGAACGGGCTGGCAAGTGGTCGTCGACTCACCTACAGTCGGGCCATCGAGGGACGGAGGTGCCTGATGGCAACGACAGGAGGAATCCCCCTGACGATGCAGAAGGAGGAGTCGGGCCTTCGGGTGGGCTCCTGGCTCATGGGTTTCGCCGCCGTGGGATTCATGGGATACGGAGTGATCTTCTTCATCCGCAACTTCACCGACAGCTTCCTCGAGTTGGGCATCGGCCACAACGAGGTGAACGTCGGCAAGACCGAGATCGTGCAGTTCAGCCCCTCCCTCTACCAGTACATCAGTCACCTGCAGATCGCCCTCTCAGGGTTCATCGCCGCGACCGGCCTCGCGGTCCTGTTCCTTGTCGCCTTTGGCGTGAGGCGGGGGCACGGGTGGGCATGGATCGGTGCCGTCGCCTCCCCAGTGCTGGCTCTCGCGGTCGCCCTGCCCGCCCACTACCCGAATCATTTCGACACCCTCGGACACCTGGGACTCATCTACCTGGCCACGTTGGTGTTCGTGGTCGGGACGCTGATGACAGGCAAGGCGATCTGGAACGCTCGAACGACGTCGTGACGGCTAGAAGAGGTTCGGTGGTGGGCGCTGAGGGGATCGAACCCCCGTCCTTCTCCTTGTAAGGGAGACGTGAAACCGCTGGTCAGGGCGCTGACCTGCCGGAATCGAGTTCCTCTGAGTACCTCTCCACGATGCAGTACATCAAGCCCGACGTGTCGACCATCGTGATGGGGCAGGCGGCCTCCGCCGCGGCCGTTCTTTCGCTGGCCGGCGCGAAGGGCAAACGCTACGCGCTCGCGCACGCGCGGATCCTCCTGCACCAGCCTCACGGCGGCGTCGAGGGCCAGGCCGTCGACATCGAGATCCAGGCCAAGGAGATCGTTCGCAACCGGGAGCTGATGAACGAGATCATCGCCAAGCACACGGGCCAGCCCATCGAGCGCGTGTCCAAGGACACCGACCGCGACTTCATCCTGACCGCCGAGCAAGCCGTGGAGTACGGAGCCGTCGACGAGATCATCACGAGCCGGAAGATCCGGCCGGAGCTTGCGGTGGCAGCCACAGGAGTCTTGTAACCGAACCTCCCGTGGTGCGTCCGTGGAAGCCTCGAGCGGCGCCCGCACGGAGAGCAGAACCAGCGAGCGATCGCCGCCCCGTCTTCACTTCGACGAATGGGTAGACGAGCCAGGTGAAGATGCCAGTGCGCCATTCGGTCGGTCGGTCGAAGGTGGGCGCTCCGCTTGGGGGTTACCCTGGCGGATGGGACCGCGACATGGCCTTCGGCCTCTTGCCCCGAGGGGCCTTGAGGGATGTAATCACCGGGCAAGACAGGACTGCGTCAGAGGGGGAGGTAAACCGTGCCGGCGAAGAGGGCCACGGCGAAGAGGGCCACGGGCAGGAAGACGACCGTGAAGAGGGCCACGGCGAAGAGGGCCACGGCGAAGAGGGCCGCTCCTCGTGACTCGACTCCAGTTGTATCTCAGCCCGGAATGACACCTGCGCGTCGGGCCGCAGCGCCGCCCGGCCGCACCGCGATGCCGGTCGGTCGCGCATCCAGACCGACCATGCCAGCCCAGCCAGGCGACTTCATCCTCATCGACTCACCTCAGGTCGGCTCACTACCTCGCGAGGGCGAAGTTCTAGAAGTCATCCAGGGCGAGGTAAGCGTTAGCTATCGGGTCCAGTGGGCAGACGGACATCAGACCCTGATTGAACCGACAGTTGGCACCGCCCGAATCCTCCGGGCATCGGAGAGAACCTGAGCGGCACGAGACCAATCGTCGATAGCGAGCTCCTGGATCCGAAGGCGGTCACCCGCCATACCCCGGGCGTTTTTGTGGCCCAGGTTGCGAGTCGGGTTTGTGTCTCCAGATCCACGGCTGGTCGGCGCGTCGAGAATCATCGCCAAGGAAAGCGGCTTGACGTCATCCTCGAGCTGCTTCATCCAGCCGTTGTTGCGCCGCTTGCAGACAAGCGTTGACCTTGCCCAAGCTGACATTGGTAACGGGCAACGTGCGAGCGCTCGGAAGATCCACACGATCCCGAAATTCAATCCGGGCGCGGCGAGGCGAGTCTTTGCGCACAGCCATCGCGGAGGTCTTCAGGC
>JALYMB010000023.1 GCA_030773935.1 Actinomycetota bacterium
TCGTCGTCCTGCCCCAGGTGCACCCCGTCGGCGCCGATCGCGCGTGCCACGTCCACGCGGTCGTTCACCACGAACAGCACACCCGCTTCGTGGCAGCGGGCGGCGAGGCGCGACGCGATCGGCACCAGCTGTTCGTCGGAGAGCTCGGGGGCGCGGAGCTGCAGCGCCGTCGCGCCTCCCTCGATCGCCGCGGCGGCGATGTCCTCATGACTCCGACCGGAGACACCGGCGGACGTCACCACGTACACGCCCAGCGAACGTGGATCGAGCTCCATATCCCTCCGCCGGCATTACCCGGATCAGGTCGTCGGGTCGCCGGCGCCGCAGCCGGCCTCTCAGCCCGGTCCATGTCCGAGCTCCCCGATGGTTCGCCGCGGAGTATAGCCCCCGCCGCGGGTGCGACGGGCTACTCGTTCAGCGCCTCGACCTCGCGCGCCACGGCCCGCTCCCGCAGGAACTTCTTCCAGTCGCTGGATCGAACGCTGAACACCAGGTCGGTGACGATCTGCACGGCTCCGATCCCCAGCAGCACGATGGCGCTCCACACCGGCGCTCCCGCCGCGCTCCAGAAGAACAGCGGCACGAAGGGAGCCACCTTGGTGGCCAGGGCGCCGCTCGCGTGCATCCACGCCCGGCGTTCCGCGGGTACCTGCAGATAGGTCCGGTAGTCGGTCTTCAACCCGGGTCGAGGCGGCGGTGGTCCGCCGAAGAAGTAGTCGGTGAACCGCATCCCCATGAGCCGGCCCACCAGCCAGTGCGCCAGGCAGTGGACCGACACCGCCCAGATGCCCCCGGCGGCCACGAGCGCGAGCCCCTTCAGCAGCGACGAGGAGACCCTGAGGGCGAACACGACGGCCGCCGCCCCTGCGAGCACGCCGCCGGCCAGCACGGCGTTGCCGAACCAGACCGGGAAGCGCCTGGGCACGCCCCGGCGGAACGCCTTCGTGTCGATGCGGCCGATCTGCTCGCCGTAGCGGGCGACCGCCTCCGGACTGAGCTTCACGCGCTTCACCAGACGCCAGAACCCCAGGCCCGACAGGTCGGTGGAGCCCTGGTCCACTGCCCGCTCGATGCGGGCGAGCTCCGTGCTCAGATCCTGCTCACGAACCGGCGGCGCTTCAGCCATTCCGCCCTCCAGCGACCGTAGGATAGGGGCCGGACGCGCTCCGGCCTGCTCGTATCCGCGCTTCCCCGACGGGAGGAACCGTCACGTCCAAGAGTATGACGCACCACGCCGCGGGAGCCGCAGCGGACGGAGGCCTGCGCCTCACGACGCTCGACGGCCGCTACCACGTGATCGACCGCGTCGCCGCCGGCGGCATGGGCGAGGTCTTCCGCGCGCGCGATGCCGTCCTGGACCGCGAGGTCGCGATCAAGGTCCTGCATCGCTCCCTCGCCGGCGACCAGGGGTTCGTCGAGCGGTTCCGTCGCGAGGCCCGGGCAGCCGCAAGCCTGAGCCACCCCAACATCGTGGCCGTCCACGACTGGGGTGCCGTCGACGGCATCTACTACATGGTCATGGAGTACGTGCGCGGCCGTGCCGTCCGCGACCTCCTGAACGCGCAGGGCCGGCTGGAGCCGGCGCAGGCCGCCGACGCTCTCCGCCAGACGCTCCTGGCCCTGGAGCACGCCCACCGCCAGGGCATCGTGCACCGCGACGTGAAGCCCGAGAACATCCTGGTGACCACCGACGGCGCGGTGAAGGTGGCCGACTTCGGCCTCGCCCGGGCCTACGCCGACGGCCGCCAGACCCAGGCCGGCACGGTGACCGGCACCGTGCAGTACCTCGCGCCCGAGCAGATCCGCGGGGAGCCGGCCGACCCGCGCAGCGACCTGTACTCCCTCGGCATCGTGGGGTTCGAGCTGCTGACCGGGCGGCTGCCGTTCACCGGGGAGACCGCGATGGCGATCGCGTACAAGCACCTGTCCGATCGGGTGCCCGCGCCCAGCGCGTTCGTGAAGGAGATCCCCGCCGAGGTGGACGCCTTCGTCGCCAGCGCCACCGAACGCGACCGCGAACTGCGGCCGGAGTCGGCGGGCGAGATGCGCCGAGACCTCGAGGACATCGCACGTGAGCTGCCGCCGGCCCGTCCGCTCGCGGCGCTGGTGGCCGAGGCCGCCCCCGTCG
>JALYMB010000024.1 GCA_030773935.1 Actinomycetota bacterium
ACGCGCCGGCGGTGCTGATGCGCGGCCGCGAGGACCGCGACATCCAGGACTTCTTCATCGCCACCGCGTTCCCACCCCGCGGGCAGGCCGAGGCGATCGTCGGCTTCCTGGCCGAGCACGACGCTCCTGTTTCGATCGCGGCCCTCGAGGCCGCCGTGAACGTCAAGCGCTCGCGCCTCATGACGATGCTGAAGGTGCTGGAGGTCGAGGGCGCCGTCGAACGCCGGAGCGGCCGGTGGCTGCGAACGTCCGCGCCGTGGACCTACGACGAGGAGCGTGTACAGCGCGTCACGCAGGAGCGACGGACCGAGCAGCGGGCGATGGACGAGTACGCGGTCACCACGGGCTGCCTGATGGAGTTCCTGCGCCGGCAGCTCGACGACCCGGAGGCGGCGCCGTGCGGGCGCTGCGCGAACTGCACGGGGTGGAACTGGGACGTCGTGCCGACGCCGGAGCTGGCCGAGGCCGCGAGGGCGCACCTGCGGGGGCAGATCCTCGCGATCGAGCCGCGGCGGCAGTGGCCGGCTGGCCTCGAGGAGCCGAAGGGACGGATCCCGGCGGAGCTGCAGGCGGAGGAGGGCCGTGCGCTGAGTGCCTACGGCGACGGCGAGCTCGGCTCCCTGGTGGCGGCGAACCGGAGCGCGGAGGAGCCGTGGTTCGGCGACGAGCTCGTCGCCGCGTCCGCACGGCTGATCCGGGAGAGGTGGCAGCCCTCGGTGACGTGGGTGACCTGCGTGCCCTCTCACCGCCACGTGGACCTCGTGCCGGCGTTCGCGCGGCGGCTCGCGGAGGCATTGGAGCTACCGTTCGTGGAGGCCGTCCGCAAGGCGAGCGAGAACCAGCCGCAGAAGGCCGCGTTCAACAGCGCGCAGCAGCTCCGCAACGTATGGGGCGCGTTCGAGGTAGAGGGAGAGTTCCCGAAGGGACCGGTGCTGTTGGTCGACGACACCGTGGATTCGCGCTGGACCCTGACGGTGATCGCGGCGGCCCTGCGTGCGGCCGGCAGCGGCCCCATCCTGCCGTTCGCGCTCGCCGACGCCCAGGGGAAGTAGGGAGTGACCAGGGTTCCGGTTTCCACCCCTCCGCGCCCGGGGGGACTGCCGTGCGCGCGTCGGTCGTCAGCTCACGTGTACGTGGTATGTCGCGCTGAACGCTCCTCCGGAACCCGTGAAGGTCACCTCGGTCTCGATCGTGTGATCACCCGGCGATAGCGGGTGCAGGAAGACGACGTTCCCGATGAGCGCGGTCCGGACCGGTCCAGTCCCTACACCGGCGATCGTGTCGTAGAAGCTGCCCGGCTCCGAGATCACGTCGAACACGCCGGCGCTGATCGTCCGGAGCCGGATGGCCTTGCCGTCGACGCTGAGCGAGTTCGAGGTGTACGTGAATCCGGCCTCGGCAGCGGCCAGCAGGTCCGCATCGGTATTGCCGTCGATCCCCTCGGTCGTGAAGAATCCTGCGTGCGAGAGCACGATCGGTGTTCCGACCGGGACCTCGCACTCGAACTCCACGCCGACGTCGATCGGCGCCGCCATGAAGAAGACCCCGTCGATCAGCTCGCCGCAATCGCCGTCGAGGCCTGCGATCAGGGGGTTCGAGGCGTCGCCGAGGAAGAACTGCCCGACAAGTCGCATCCACTCCTGATACGAGTGCCCACGCGGGTGCGCCTGGAACGGCACGGCCGGCCCCGCCTGAGCGGGCGCGAGGGCACCGATCAAAGTCACGACGAGAACGGCGAAGAACGGAACGACCTTGCGACGCATCAGCGGCCTCCTGACTTCGGGGGATCGTCGGGCAGCCGCCCTATCCTCCCTGACCGTTGCTTCTCCAGTCAAGCCCGCGGCGTCACGCTCCGCCGGCGTCCTAACGGACGGTGAGGAACGGCCCCCGTGTCATCGCGGACCGATCCGGGAGAGGTGTCCGATTGAGGGTGGTGAGATCATCGAGCCGGACCACGACGATGCTGGAGACCGTATCGGTCCCTGGGTTCGAAACGGACGCATTCGGAGTCGGCCAGGAGGAAAGCCCGTGAAAGGATCGTTCGTCGCTGAGAAGCGCATCACCATCGATGCCTCCGCCGAGGCCGTCTGGCAGGCACTGACCGACCCGGAGTTGGTCAGGCAGTATCTCCACGGGACGAACATGGAGACCGACTGGAACGTCGGCGGCCCGATCACCTGGAAGGGCGAATGGAAGGGCCAGTCCTACGAGGACAAGGGGACGGTGCTGGAGGTCGAGCCGAACAAGCGGCTGAAGAACACGCACTGGAGCCCGATGGGCGGCAGCGAGGACAAGCCCGAGAACTACCACACCGTGACCTACGAGCTGGACGAGCAGGATGGCAAGACCACCCTCACCCTCAAGCAGGACAACAACGCGAGCCAGGAAGAGGCCGACAACATGGCCGAGAACAACTGGGGCCCGGTTCTCGAAGGTCTGAAGGCGGTCGTCGAGAAGTAGCGGACCGAACCTGGGTCAACGAGGCCTGCGTGAACGGCGTTTGTGACCCGACTTTGCGACGAATCCGCGGCGGTCCTTGCGCCGGCCCGCGCGGCTCGAGCACACTCGCCGTCATGGTGACGTCATCCCACGCGGCGCCGCGTAGATGGCTCCTCCCTCATTCGACCGTGATCGAGCTTGGGCTCGCGCTCACGCGGCTCGCCGTCGCGGGCCTTGTCGCGATCGGGATCAGCGGGGTCGTCGCGGGCATCTTCGGCTGGGCGTTCGGGAGATCCTTCGTGGCGGGCGACCCGCCGGGGGTGACCTACACGGCGGCTCGGTGCGCGGACTTCCTCGAATACTCCCCGGGGGCAACGACGTGCACGGAGGCGGCCGAGTGGCACCACTACGGCGAGGTCGTCCAGTACCGACTGGGCGCCGGCCTGCTCGGCGTGCTCCTGCTCGCGGCGTACGCGCTCGCGCGACGCAAACTGCGGGGTGACCCGACCGCCCTCCCTCCGGGCTTCGAGGCGACGATCGGCACGACGATGTACGGAGCCGCCGCCCTCTATCTCCTGGCGACCTCGATGAACGGGGTCTTCGTTCACGAGACGGCCGGGATCGGCGGATCGCTGAGTGGAGGCCTGGTCGCGGCGATCATGGCTGCCGTGTACGGGGTTGTGCTCTATCGGGTGCTGCTCCGGCGCTCAGATGACCGCTCACGTCCTGGCTAGGGGCGCCGGCCTCCGGAAGCCTCCGGAACCCCCGGCCCTCCCGCAGCAGGAAGGCCGTGTTGATCAGCGCGAGGTGCGTGTACGCCTGTGGGAAGTTGCCGAGCTGGCGTCCCGCGACGGGATCGAACTCCTCACCCAACAGGCCGACATCGTTTCTGACGTCGAGCAGTCGCTCGAACAACTCTCGGGCTTCGTCGATGCGTCCCTGCATCGCCAGCACGTCTGCGAGCCAGAACGAGCACGCGAGGAAGACTCCCTCGCCGGCAGGGAGGCCGTCGACCTCTTCGCTCGGTCCCGGGGTGTAGCGGCGGAGCAGGCCTTCGTGGGTCAATTCGCGCTGAACGACCCCGACCGTGGCGACGAAGCGCTCGTCGTCGGCGGGCAGGAAGCCGAAGGCCGGCATCAACAGGACGCTCGCATCGAGCTCGGTCGATCCGTAGTACTGCGTGAACGCCCCCCGTTCGTCGCTCCACGCGTGCTTCATCACGTCGGCATGGATCTCGTCGCGCAGCTCACGCCATCGTTCGACCGGTCCCTCACGCGCCCAGTCCTCGACGGACTTCACGGCGCGGTCGAACGCGACCCACGACATCACCTTCGAATGGGTGAAATGGCGCAGGGGTCCGCGGACCTCCCAGATCCCGGCGTCGGGCCGCCGCCAGCCCTCCTCGAGCCATTCCAGGAGCTTCCGGCTGAGCGCCCATGCGTTGTCGTCGGACTGCCCGCCGTAGTGACGGGTCTGGTAGAGCCCGTCGAGGACCCCGCCGTACACGTCGAGCTGCAGCTGTCGCGACGCCGCGTTCCCGACCCGCACGGGCGTCGATCCCTCGTACCCGGGCAGCCACCCGATCGTCCGCTCGTCCAGCCGACGTTCTCCCCCGAGCCCATACATGATCTGCAGGTCGGCCGGATCACCGGCGACGGCGCGGAGCAGCCACTGTCGCCACATGACGGCCTCCTCGTGCGCGCCCGCTCGCAACATGGCGGCGAGCGTCAGGGTGGCATCGCGCAGCCAGCAGTAGCGATAGTCCCAGTTCCTCTCGCCACCGATGCTCTCGGGCAACGATGTCGTCGGGGCCGCCACGATGCCGCCGGTGGGCGCGTACGTCATCGCCTTCAGGACCAACAGGGACTGCCGGATCTCCTCGTGGTACTCGCCGGCGCTGGGGAAGTGAGCCCCCCAGTCGAGCCAGAAGCGATCGGTCTCGGCGAGCGCGATCTCGGGATCGATCGCATCGGGGATCGGCAGATGCGATGGGAACCACGTCAGCGCGAACGGCACACGGTCGCCCGCCGAGACGGTGAACTCCCCGACCGTCGTCATGTCCTCGCCGTGGCTGGAGACCGGTGACCGCAGACAGAGGGCGTCGGGCCCCGCGATCGCGATCACGGCATCACCGATGGTGCGCACCCACGGCACGATCCACCCGTAGTCGAACCTGATGATCAACTCGGACCGCATCCGGACCTCTCCCGAGAGACCCTCGATGATCCTGACGATGTCGGGCGCGGTGCCGCGCGGCGGCATGAAGTCGATCGCTCGCACCGCTCCCGAGGCGGTCTCGACGACCGATTCCAGGATCAGCGTGTCTGTCCGATACCGTCGGGTCACCCCCCGGATCGGCTCCTCAGGGGCGATCTGCCATCGCCCGTGCTCGGGCCCTCCGAGCAGGGCAGCAAAGCACGCACCCGAGTCGAACCGCGGGAAGCAGCACCAGTCGATGGATCCCGAGCGACTGAGCAGCGCGGAGGTCTGCAGATCGCCGATGAGCCCGTAGTCCTCGATGCGAGGCATGGAGGGAAGCCTATTGTGCAGAAGCGGTATCCGTGCGAGCGAGCGGCGCGATCGTAACGGTGGCCTCTGACTCGGGGATGGCCAGGACCGACCGACAGTCCAGACAGGTCCAACATGTCAGCCTGTGGATCCACGTCCCATGCTCGAACACCCCGGAGGCCACGAGGGATCCGGACCCGCACTCGCCGCACACGTTCTCTTCGCCCACGGCGCGAATCATGGGCCAGCTGGGGGTTCCCCCGTCGAGCCGACGGAGGTGGTTCGAGACCTTCGATCCGCCCTCAGACGACAGGGGCCGGTCGGGAAGGCTCGTCGGAGCCAACGGCCGATGTCGCCGCCACGGGCATGACGCCGATGATTGTGGTGCCGCGTCCCTCTGCCGTGCGAACGTCCAACCTGCCGCCGAGCGCGTCGAGCCGGTCGGCCATGCCCTGCAGCCCGGTGCCGTAGCCCGTCGACGAGGCGTCGAACCCGGCACCGTCGTCCTCCACCTCGAACGTGAGCTCGCCGCCGGTATCGGCCAGGCGGACGACCGCGGTCGAGGCACCCGCATACTTCGCAACGTTCTGCAGGGCCTCGAGGCACGAGAAGTACACGGCGGCCTCGATCTCCTGCGGGAAGCGCCCGACGCCGTCGGCCATCACCTCCACCGGCACGGCCGACTTCCTCCCCTGGGCCTTCAGAGCCTCGGCGAGTCCCCGGTCGGCCAGCAGCGGCGGGTAGATACCCCGGGCGAGGTCTCGCAGGTCGTCCAGCGCCTCTGCCGCCTGCGCCTTCAACCCCTCGAGCATCTCGGCGACCTGGGGTGCGTCCTTCGCCGCGAGCCGCTGCGCCAGGCTGAGCTGAACCCCCAGGGCCACGAACTGCTGCTGCGCGCCGTCGTGAAGATTGCGCTCCAACCGCCGACGCTCCTCATCCTGGGCCGCCACGAGGCGCTGCCGGGAGGCGCGGAGCTCCTCGATCAACCGAACGTTGCGCAATACGAGGCCGGCCTGCGAGGCGAGGTCGGCGATCAGCCGCTCCTGCGAGGGAGTGAGCGGCTCGGCCGGCGGCATGGTCACGGCGAGAGCACCCAGGAGCTCACCCTGGTGACGCACGGGGAAGCTGCGGCCGGCACCGGGCATGCGATCGATCTCGTCCACGGCGACGGGCGTGAGGGCCGGATCCTCTTCATCCTCGGGAGGCCACGTCGCAGCGGGTCGCACCTGCGAGCCCACCCGGAGCCACACGGCGGCGTGGTCCGCCCCGGTTCCCTGCGCGAGGATCTGGACCATCCGCGACAGCACGTCGTCGGTGGAGTACCCGGCCGACATGCGGTCCGAGAACTCCGACAGGACCTCGTACGGGGTGGCTCGCTCCCCGTACACGAGGCGGTCGGCGAAGCGCCGGGCCCGCACACGCAGCGGTTGGAACGACATGGCCACGATCGCGGCGGCGGCCAGCGTGAGCGCGCTGTTGCTCCTGTTGCCGATCGCAGCGCCGATGCCAACGACCACCGCGAGATACACGATCGTCGCGAACGCGGCGAGCGCGCCGAACACCACGGTCTTCTTGACGACGACGTCCAGGTCGTAGAGCCGGTACTTGAGGATCGCGATGCCCGATGCGATGGGGATCCCGAGCGCAAGGACCAGGGTGATGCCGAACCAGAAGAGGTTGCCGAGTATCGGGTTCCCGTTCAGCGCGACCCCGATCGGCAGGACCGGCAGCAGCGCGACGGCGGCCGCCCCCGTGTAGGCGAGCCACCGGACCTGCTGGCGCTCCACACCCTGGGCCCGACGCAGCCGGATGATGAGCGAGACGACCGAGCCGATGGACGAGACGGCCAGCGTCACCGCGAAGAGCGCGCCGACGGCCCCGGGCCCACCCCGGAGGGCCTCGACCCCCAGCGGGTTCGGGACCGCCCCGCCGTACTTGACGAGATGGCCGCCGCCGGTGCCGGTCGCCACATCCGGCGCGAAGAACTCCCCGACCAGGAACAGCCACGAGATGACGGCCGCCCAGACGACGATCCGCCACCGTGGTGAGAGCACCCGGCCGTTGGGGAAGAGCAGGAACACCGGCGCGATCGGCCCCAGGACGACCAGGAAGAGCCAGTTCGTGGCGAACCCGAACCAGTCGGCGGCGGGCAGGGAGCCCGGCGAGAAGTAGCGCCCCCGGATCGCATATTCCTGCGCGAACGGGAGGGCGGCGAGCGCGAGAGCCATCACGCAGAACAGCCACCCGATGGGATTCGCGGGCTGACGCCGAGCGATGAGCCCGCCGACCGCGGAGTACGCGACGGCCGCCAGCCAGAAGATGGTGTAGAGGCTCGCGGTGCCGAGATCGACGGTAGAGCGGTTCATCACGGTGAGAACGAGCCCACCCACGAGCAGGGTGAGCGTGAGGCCCCACGAGGCCCACGTGATCCTCTTCGCGCGTCGAACCATGCTCCGATTCTGCGCCCCACGCCCCGGAACCGGGAAGGGAGCTACCCCGCCGTGCTGCGCGGGGGCCTGTCTCCCCTCTGCATGGGGGCAGCGGATCGACGGAGGCGTGCGTCCTGGCACCCCGGCGTTGCCGTCCGGCGATGTCCTGCACGCGGCTCCTCGTACAGGCGGGCGCTGTAGGCCATTCGGCCCAACTCGTTGTGCGGAGCCCGCCATGTTCTAAGGTGACAGGACACCTAGTCCGACAGGACTGTCGAGCGATCCGTCATTCCCGGCTTAGGAGGTTCAGGCGTGACAACCGAGCGAACCCATGACCAGGAAGGAGGTCCGGGGAGGAAGGACGGGCCTCTTCACCCGCAGGACGCGGGGCCCATGGAGCGACGAGCATTCCTGCTGAAGGCGTCGATCGTCGGCGCCGGCGCACTCGCGACGCCGATGCTGAGCCGTTTGCCTGAGGCGTGGGGGGCCGGCGCCTGTCACTTCGGATCGACCGCTCAGCAACGATCCGGTCAGACGCAGCAGGAGGCACTCCACCAGCTCGAGCGGCTCGTGGGCAGGAGATTTTCCACCGTGCACAACCGCATGGCTTGGGACGTGCCCCTCGTCAACAGTTACTCGACGTGGGCAGTCAAGGGCGGTCGAACGCCGATCCTTTCGTGGTTCGCCCGCCGTCCCACCGGGAGCTTGATCGGGTTCCGCAGCATCGCCAACGGCGACCACGATCGGTGGATCACGCACCAGGCCCGATCTCTTCGACGCTCCGGGTGGTCCGGCTATCTATGCTGGCACAAGGAACCCGAAGACGAGACCAACCCTGCCGAGTGGAAGGCGGCATACGCTCGCGTCCGACGGATCTTCAAGAACGTCGGCGTCACGAGATTCCGCTGGGTTGTGTGCTTGATCGCCTCGACCTATGCCAAAGGCGAGGCGAGACGTTGGCTGCCCCGCGCCGACTGGGATCTGCTGGGGGTCGACACGAACAACCGCTACACGTGCAGGGGGTTCCCGTGGAAGCCGTTCCCAACGCTGTTCGGCCCGGCGCATGACTTCGCTCGAGCGCGAGGCAAGAAGCTGTTCGTCGTAGAGTTCGCGTCCGTCGAAGGAGAGGCAGGCCGTAAGGCACAATGGTTCGACAATGCGCGTGCGACGATCAAGTCTTGGCCCGAGGTCGTGGGCGTCTCGCACATCAATGAGAATTCTGACTGTACCTACTGGGTGAACACGTCGCAGTCGGCTCTCGGCGCCTTCCGCCGGATGGCCTTCGATCCGTACTTCAAGTGATGGAGTGACGACGAAGCCCGAGCGGCGTGCGCGCGTATCCGCTCTGCCTCTAGGGACACGCGATGATCGTGTCCTTCGGATCGGCCGAACAGTTGTCTGTACCGGTCTGCCCGTCGAGTCTGTCGTTTCCCTGGACCCCGTCGACCCCCAAGAGCATGTCTGCGCCGCCTCCCCCTATCAACGAATCCGCCCCCGCGCCGCCGCTCACCCGATCCGGGCCGCCCAGCCCATTCAGGGTCTCCGACCCCGACGATCCCGTGATCGTGTCGGCGGCCGGCGATCCTTGTACCGACTCGACAGCCGTGATCGTGTCTTCGCCCTGCCCGCTGGCGGTCCCAGCAGCGAGGTCCACCGTGACCGCCTGAGAAAGGGAGGTGAACTGCACGATGTCTATGCCGGCTCCCCCGTCGACCTGGTCATTGCCCGCCCCCGGGTTCAACGTGTCGTTGGCCCCTCCGCCGATGAGCGAGTCGTCGCCCAGGCCGCCGATCAGCGTGTTCGCTGCAGCGCTGCCCGTAAGAGCGTCCGCCCCGGGGCCACCTGTGACCTTTTCGACGCTCGTGGCGACGTTGTCGTTCTCGCCTGGAGGACCGTCGTTGGCAAGGCCGTCGATGCTCACCGCGATCCCGACGCTCTGGTCGGCATAGTCGGCAAGGTCCGTGCCTGCCTCGCCGTCCAGACCGTCCGCGCCGGGGCCTCCTCTCAGCGTGTCGTTCCCATCGCCTCCCAGGAGGAGGTCGTTCCCGCCTAGACCTTCGAGCGTGTCGTTCCCGCCGTAGCCGCAGATCACATCGTCAGCGGGAGTCCCGAAGAGATGGTCGTCGGCAGGCGACCCGGTGACGGTACAGGGGTTGGTCGATGGGCCGGAGGCGATCAGTTGGACGGGGCCGGGCCTTGCGTGGTATCCCCCAAGCCGTTGAGGACGATGAACTCGTCGTTGCCGTCGCCGTTGTAGTCGATGGGCTCGACGACGTCACCACATCCCTGCGTGGTCTGAGGAAGCGCCACTTCGCTGAACGACGCCCCCGTTCCATCCCCCAACAGAAGGTGGTCAGGGTCGTTGATGCCGTTGCGGCATTTCTGGACGACGAAGAGATCGAGGGCGCCGTCCCCTTGGAAGTCGCCGGCGGCGATCCAACGTCCCGCCTTCAGCGCGAGCTGGAAAGAGATCGGTCCGAAGCTCGATGCACCTTGCGGGAGCACGACGAGCGAGGTCTGCTTGACCAGGGCGAGGTCGAGCTTCCCATCGCCCGTGAAGTCCGCTAGGCGCGCGTTGCTGAACCCCGACGCGAGCGAACCGACGCCCCATGCCCCAGTGATCTCGGTGAAGCCCGTGCCTCCGTCGTTGCGGTAGAGATGCAGTCCCGTCTGCCCGCACACCAGCAGGTCCTCCCAGCCGTCGCGGTCGATGTCGGCCGCCTGCGCACAGAGCCCTCCAACCTCGACGTCGAGACCGAACCCGGGTGCCGCCGCGAATGAAGTGCCTTCCTGGTTGATGTACAGATGGTTCGAGACAGGGATCCCGTCCTGGCGTGGATACTCGTTCCCAACGAAGAGGTCGGGATAGGGGTCGTGATTGACGTCGATGAACGTCGCCATTCGCCCGCGGCCGTACGGGTCAGTCACCCCGTAGGCCACCGCACGGTCGACGAATCCTCCGCCCGTCTGCTGGATCCAGAGTTCCTTCGGGTTATACCCGGTACCAGAGCTCGCGCCGAGCGAACAGTAAAGGTCGAGTCGTCCATCGGTGTTCACGTCGCCCCAGGCGCAATCGTGCCGATCGCGCCTGCGGAAGGTTCCGGCAAACACCTCGCTGAAGAGTCCACCATCGTTCCGATACAGCCTCGAGGCCGATTCGTTGTGGGGGACATACATCAGGTCGGGGTCGCCGTCGGCATCGAAGTCACCGACGTTAGCGCTCCATGACTTCGTGACCTGGTACAGCCCGACCTGCGCCGCGACGTCGGATGCCGATGTAGGCGCGGGCGCCGCGAGCTGCTGCTCCTCGGGAGCCGCGTTCACGGGACCGAGAGGGACCGTGGCCGCGAGGAGGCCGACGACCGTGCTGAGCAGGACGATCCCGGCAGTCCTCCGTAGATCTGGACGCTGCTCAAGAGGGTTCATCGAGGCGAAACCCTACTCCTCTTGGCCCTCCCTGACCGGACCGGTTCCATCGTCTTCAAGGGACCGCATCCCCGCTGCCTGGGGCTGCTCCGCCGATCTGGGTCACCGCCCCGTTGGCCCACCCGATCAACGTCGGCAGCCTCCCGTCCCAGCCGCCCGGTTGCGGCCGGCCAGGTACCGGTCAGGGAGCGGCGCCGGCTC
>JALYMB010000025.1 GCA_030773935.1 Actinomycetota bacterium
GACGCTGACCGGTGAGTGCTTCGTGGCCTCGTGGTAGGCGAGGATCGCGGCCCGGTCGTCGACGTCAGCCATGGCGAGGCAGGAGCCGGGGGATCTTCTGGGCCAGCTCGACCACGAACCCGTCGGGGTCGAGGAGGTGGAGGGTCCGGTGCCCCCACGGCCGATCCACCGGGCCGGAGAGGAACTCGACGCCCAGGCCCCTGAGCCGCTCGGCTTTGGCATCGACGTCGTCGACGAGGAAGAGGATCTCGCCGGCCGGGCCTCCCTCGGTGGGCTCGCGGCCGATCAGGTCGGAGGCGCGTGCGCGCTCGAGGAGCCCGAACCTCGCCTCGCCGGTGACGAACTCCGCGTAGCCGGCGTCGCGGAGCTTGAAGGGGAACCCGACCGCGTCCCGATAGAAGGCGGCCGACGCCTCCAGATCACGGACGTATAAGATCACATAGCGGACGATCTCCACGGCCACCATCGAACCACAGCGAGCTCTGGGACCTGCGAAGCCATCCGTGGCGGGAGGGGTACATGACCCCCGACCCATTACTTCTTGGCGGCCTCGAAGTAAGGACTGGTCCCGCTGGCGTGGTCGGTGACGTCGAGCACCCTCGTGATCTCGGGGACGAGCTCCTTGATGGCAACCTCGATCCCCTGGCCAAGCGTGACGGTTGCCATGCTGCAACCCTGGCATCCGCCGCTCAGTCGGAGGTAGGCCGTGCCGTCCTCTACCGCCACCAGCTCGGCGTTGCCCCCGTGGGCCGCGATGCTCGGGTTGATCTGCCGATCCAGGACCATCATGACCCGCTGGGCCACGGCGCCGGAGAGATCGGCCTTCAGATCGGCCGGCGGACGGCTGCCGACCGCGGGGCTGCTCGGACCGGCCGGCGTGATGGGGAGCGGACTCCCGATGGTCGGCTTCGGGCGGTTGGGGTTGGTGATGGCCCAGCCCGCTTGGTCGACTTCGACCACCCAGTCGACGCTCGCTCCGCGCAGCTTCTCCACGCTGTCCGGTGGGATGGCGATCACCAGGTCGTCGTCACCGAGCGACGTGTCCGAGGGCGTTACGGCCTCCCGGAGCTGGAAATACATGTTGTAGGTGTACTCGCCGTCGACGACGCCGGTCACCTCCAGCCGAAGGACAAGGCGCTCGTGCTGGGGATCGTCTGCTTTGACCTCGAGCAGCTTCTCGCGTGCCGTCGGTGAGATCCTGAGGATCGGTTCCAGGGAGGCTTGGTCCTCGGCGGTCATTCTCCACCCCGCTCCGCGCGAGCAGTCGGGTCCACCGTTGAGACGGCGGCTCGTAGCTAGGATACGTTCGTGGCTCGTGTTCTCCTGGTCTTGCCCACCTCCACCTACCGAGCGGGGGATTTTCTTCAGGCGGCCCGGGCACTCGGGGCCGAGGTCGTGGTGGCCTCCGAGCGCAGGCAGGCACTGGCCGGGGTCATGGGCCATCGGGCCCTCACGGTGAATTGCAGGAACCCAGACGAAGCCGCGGACATGATCGCCGGGTTGGCGGCCCGAAAGCCGCTCGACGCGGTGGTGGCCGTCGACGACGAGGGTGTGCTTCTCGCCGCGCTGGCAGGGCAGCGGTTGGGACTGGCACACAACCCGCCCGATGCGGCTGCACGGAGCCGGGACAAGGCCGCCATGCGTCGAGCCCTGGAGGACGCCGGGGTGCCCCAGCCCGAGTTCCGGATGGCCAGCCCGGATGCGGAGGTCGCCGGGCTTGCCGCCGAGGTGGGCCTTCCCTGCGTGGTCAAGCCGGTCTCGCTCTCGGGCAGCCGGGGCGTTATCCGGGCCGACGATCGGGAGGCGGCGGTCGTCGCCGCGAAACGGGTCCGGGCGATCCTGGCCGACGCGGGGGAGGATCCGGACGCCCCGGTGCTCGTCGAGCGTTACATCCCGGGTGATGAAGTCGCCGTCGAGGGCCTGCTTCGGGGTGGGACCCTCGAGCCCCTCGCGGTGTTCGACAAGCCCGATCCGCTGGAGGGCCCTTACTTCGAGGAAACCATCTACGTCACCCCGTCCCGCCTACCTCGGGAGACGCGGGACGCGATCGTCCGAATGACGGCCGACGCGGCCTCGGCGCTCGAGCTCGTGGAGGGGCCGATCCACGCCGAGCTCCGAACCGATCAAGGGCGGGCCTGGGTTCTCGAGCTGGCCGCGCGCTCCATCGGCGGTCTGTGCTCACGCTCGCTGCGCTTCGGGGTGGGCGTCACGCTGGAGGAGGTGATCCTGCGCCACGCACTCGGACTTCCCATCGAGGACCTGCGGCGCGAGTCGGCGGCCTCGGGGGTGATGATGATCCCCATCCCTCGGGCCGGGATCCTCGAGGAGGTCCGGGGCCAGGACCGGGCCCGAGCCGTTCCGGGAATCGCGGGGCTCGAACTCACCATCGGGCCGGGCCGGCAGGTGATGCCGCTGCCTGAGGGCGACCGATACCTCGGCTTCCTCTTCGCTCGGGCCGACGGTCCCGAGGGGGTCGAGGACGCGCTGCGCACCGCGCATGGCCACTTGGAGATCGTGTTCGGCGCACGGGAGTGATCGCCCTGGGTCGAATAGGACCTCGTCGCATCAGGCGGCGACGAACAGGGCTATCGACGCAGTGAAGCCGTGCAGGAAGTTCTTCCCGCCGACCGGGCCCGAGCCGTTCCGGGAATCGCGGGGCTCGAACTCACCATCGGGCCGGGGCGGCAGGTGATACCCCTGCCTGAGGGCGACCGATACCTCG
>JALYMB010000026.1 GCA_030773935.1 Actinomycetota bacterium
GCCCTGGAGTGCGAAGCGGCACCCGCTCGCCAGCGGGCACTCGCCGCACCGCGGCATCGGCCGGCAGACGAACCGCCCGAGGTCCATCAAGGCCTGGTTCCATTCGCCCGGCGAGCCCGGATCCACCATCGCGTCGGCATCGGCCTGCAGTCGGGCCCGTGGGACCTCGTCGGGCTCGGCTCCGTGGACGATCCGCGCCGCGATCCGGCGAACGTTCGTGTCCATCGCCGCCACCGGCACGCCGAACGCGATCGACGCGACCGCGGCGGCGGTGTACGGCCCGACGCCGGGGAGCGCCCTGAGCGAGGCCACGTCGCGCGGGACCTCGCCACCGTGCTCTCGGACGATCGCCCGCGCCGCGTCCCGCAGCGCGAGCGCGCGCCGGTGATAGCCCAGACCGGCCCAGGCGCGCAGGATCTCGGCGCGCGCGGCCGATGACAACGTCCGTACGTCGGGGAAGCAGGCCATGAACGCCCGGAAGATCGGCGCGACGCGCGGTGCCTGGGTCTGCTGCAACATCACCTCGGAGACCAGGATCGCGTACGGATCGGGATCCGCGGTGCGCCACGGATAGTCGTGGGGACGCGGCCGGTACCAGGCCAGCAGGGTTTCCCGGCGGATCGTGCCCGGGCTAAGCTGCAGACGAGGCATGCCCACGATCCGCGACGTCATGAGCATCGAACTGGTCACCGTGTCCCCGCGCGCCAGCGTGGCGGAGGCCGCGGCGGTCATGAGCGCGAGACACGTCGGCTCCGCCATCGTCCTGGACGACGAGGCTGGGGGCCTGGTCGGCATCTTCACGGAGCGCGACATCCTTCACGCGCTGGGTTCGGACTTCGACGCGGCTGCTCATACCGTCGCCGAGTGGATGTCGAAGGATCCCGCCACGATCGACGCGGGCGCGAGCGTCGCCGACGCTCTCGACCGCCTTTTGGAGGAGGGCTTCCGCCACCTCCCGGTCCTGGAGAACGGCGAGCTCGTGGGCATAGTCTCGCTCCGCGACCTCAGCAGGGGCAACGTCGACTAGCCCTGCGCCGCGAATCCCGTGGTACCGATCTTGTCGGGCATCTCGGCGGAGGCCTCCTTCAGCGCCCTGTGGATCTCGCGGAAGACGTCGCCGACGTAGGACGCCGGCTGGCTTCCCTGTGCGCCCATCGTGCCCCGGACCGCGGATGCGGTGACCTCGATCGCCTTCTCGAACACAATCCACTCGGTCTCGCGCGACATGCGTCCTCCTGCTCGTGTCGGTGCCGATCGTCCGGGTGCTTCCGGGCGGTCCAAGGCTACTCGAAGGCTCGCAGACCGGTGAGGGCGTGGCCGACGATCAGCGTGTGGATCTCGTGGGTGCCCTCGTAGGTGAAGACCGACTCGAGGTTGTTCATGTGGCGGATCACCGGGTACTCCAGCGTGATCCCGCTGGCACCCAGGATCGACCGGCACGTGCGGGCGATCTCCAGCGCCGAGCGCACGTTGTTGAGCTTGCCGATGCTCACCTGCTCCGGTCGCAGGCGCCCCTCGTCCTTCATCCGGCCCAGGTGGTGCGCGAGCAGCAGGCCCTCCTGCAACTGCACGGCCATGTCGGCCAGCTTCGCCTGCGTGAGCTGGAAGGCCGCGATCGGCCTTCCCCACTGCACGCGCGTGGTCGCGTACTCGAGCGCGGAGGCCAGACACGCGCGGGCGGCGCCTAGGGCGCCCCACACGATGCCGTACCGCGCCTCCGACAGACACGACAGCGGACCCTTCATGCCGGTGACGCCCGGCAGCACGGCGCCGGCCGGCAGGCGCACGTCCTCCATCACGAGCTCGCTCGTCACGCTGGCACGCAGGGACAGCTTGCGGTGCACGTCGTTCGTGGAGAAGCCCCCCGTGTCGGTGGGGATCACGAACCCGCGCACGCCGTCGTCGGTCTGCGCCCACACGATCGCCACATCGGCGATGCCGCCGTTGGTGATCCACATCTTCGTGCCGTTGAGGATCCAGTCGCCGCCGTCACGTCGCGCGCTCGTGCGCATCCGCGCGGGGTCCGAGCCGCTGTCGGGCTCGGTGAGCCCGAAGCACCCGACGACCTCGCCCGTCGCCATGCGCGGCAGCCACCGCTC
>JALYMB010000027.1 GCA_030773935.1 Actinomycetota bacterium
TGTCCCACCGTGTCACCGTCATCCCCGGCGACGGGATCGGCCCGGATGTGGTGGAGGCCGCCCGGAGGGCGATCGAGGCGACGGGCGTCACGATCCGCTGGGAGGTCCATGAGCTGGGGCAGGCCGCCACGGCTCGCGAGGGCACGCCGCTGCCCACGTCCACGCTCGACGCGATCCGCGAGACCGGGGTGGCGCTGAAGGGTCCTGTTGCCACGCCCGTCGGGAGCGGCATGCGCAGCATCAACGTCGCGCTCCGCCAGGCGCTGGATCTGTACGCCTGCATCCGGCCGTGCAAGCTCTACCCGGGCGTGCCCAGCGTGTACGACGAGGTGGACCTCGTGGTGGTGCGGGAGAACACCGAGGGCATGTACACCGGCATCGAATTCGAGCAGGGGACGGTGGCCACCAAGGAGCTGATCGGCTTCATCGGTCGGCGCACCGGCCGCTGGATCCGGGAGGACAGCGGCATCTCCATCAAGACGATCAGCGAGGAGGGCAGCGCCCGGATCGTGCGAAGGGCGTTCCAGTACGCGATGGCGAACGGGCGGAGGAAGGTGACCGCCAGCCACAAGGCTAACATCATGAAGTTCTCCGACGGCCTCTTCCTGGAGGTCGCCAGACGGGTTGCGGCCGATGAGTTCCCCGAGGTTCCGTTCGAGGACCGGATCATCGATGCGCTGTGCATGCAGCTGATCCAGGCGCCCGAACGGTTCGACGTGCTGGTGATGCCCAACCTGTACGGCGACGTCGTGAGCGACCTGGTGGCCGGAGAGATCGGCGGCCTGGGCGTGGCCCCCGGCGGGCACTTCGGCGACGGTCTGGCGGTCTTCGAGGCCACCCACGGCACGGCGCCCCACTACGCCGGCACGAACCGCGCCAACCCGATGGGCCTGATGCTGTCGGGAGCGATGCTGCTCCGCCACCTGGGAGAGCTCGACGCCGGCGACCGCCTGGAGGCGGCCGTGGCCTCCGTGGTCGCCGAGGGCGTCCACACCACCGCCGACCTGCGCGCCGACCGTCACGACTCGACGGCCGGGACCACCACCGGGTTCACCGACGCGGTCGTCGGCGCGCTGCAGGACGATAGCCGGGGACCCGCTCGGTAGCATGGGGCGGGACCGCCGGTCGTCCGGCCGGCGGGGTGCGCGTGAGTACGGGGGAGCGACGCCACATGAAGGTCACGATCGTCGGCAGTGGGTTCGTGGGTCAGACCACCGCGATGCGGGTGCTGCAGAAGGGCCTGGCGGAGCTGGTGCTCACCGACATCGTCGAGGGGCTCCCGCAGGGCCTGGCCCTGGACATGAAGGAATCGGCGCCCGTCGAACGGTTCGAGCCGTTGATCACGGGCACCAACGACTACGCGGACGCCGTGGGCTCGGACGTGGTGGTGATCACGGCAGGCTTCCCGCGTCAGCCCGGCATGAGCCGGATGGACCTGCTGGGCAAGAACGCGGCCATCATCCGCAGCGTGGTCGAGCAGATCGCGCCGGCCTCGCCCGGTGCCATCATCATCGTCGTCACCAACCCGCTCGATGAGATGACCGCTCTGGCGGCCGACGTCAGCGGCTTCCCCCGTGAACGCGTGATGGGGATGGCCGGCGTGCTGGACTCCGCGCGTCTGCGGTACTTCATCGCCGAGGAGCTGGGCGTCTCGCCGCTGGTGGTTGAGGCAATGACCCTCGGCTCGCACGGCGACGCGATGGTCGCGCTGCCGCGACACGCCACGGTGAACGGCACGCCCCTGCCGGAGCTCACCGACGAGGCCACGCTGGAGCGCCTCTTCCAACGGACCCGCGACGGTGGTGCAGAGGTCGTCGCGTTGTTGAAGAAGGGGAGCGCCTACTACGCCCCCAGCGCGTCGATCGCGAAGATGATCGAGGCCATCGCCGGACGAACCGACGAGATCCTTCCCGTCTGCGCGTGGACCACCGGCCAGTACGGCATCGCCGACACCTACGTCGGCGTGCCGGTGCGTCTGGGCCCGGGAGGTGTGGAGGAGATCGTGGAGCTGGACCTCAACGAGAGCGAGCTCGCGAGGCTGCGGGAGGCCGCCGAGGGCATCCGCGCCAAGTGCGCGGACCTGGCCACGATCTAGGAGGGGGAGGCCGGCTCCTGGTCCTCGCCGGCGGCGCGGAGGCGCTGCTGGCCCACCCATGCGAGATCCAGCAGGCCCCCCACCAGGCCCAGCCCGCCACCGCCCAGGACCAGCCACAGGCCCATCCCGATGTCGATGGAGCCCTTCTGCTCGATGTAGGTCTCCACGTCGTTCCGCGCCTGCGGCAGGGAGAGGCCCGACGTGGCGGCGAGTTGCTCGGCGAGTTTGTCCACGGCGTAGCCGCCGAACCGGTCGTCGGCCCGCACGATGTCGAACACCGCGAGGGTGATCGCCGCCACCGCCGCGAGGCAGATGCCCGTGGCGAGCAGTCGCCGGGCCCCGGTGGTCCTGGCGATCCGCAGGGCCACGATCACCACCAGCATCAGGACACCGAGTCCCAGGGCGACCTTGCCCTCCGCGAGGTCGATCCCGGGGGTCGCGGAATCCCTGAAGGTCTGGCCCAGGAACACCACCGTGGCCCAGTCCGATATCGACCCCAGTGCGATCAGCAGACCCCCCAGCGCCGTGAAGATGAATCCGAACAGGCGCAGCGGGGTGGGCTTGGACACGTCGAGCACGGCGGACATGCGGGGAGTGTCCCATGCGGTCCGGGGCGGGCGAAGCATCTCCCGCCGGCCGGGCGCGCTACCGGCTGCCTCCGACGGCCCGGGCGATCGCCTCGCCCATCTCCATGGTGCTGGCCGTGCCCCCCAGGTCGCCGGTGCGCACCCGACCGGCGGCCAGCACCGTGTCGACGGCGCGTTCGACGGCCGACGCCGCCTCCATCTCCCCGAGATGCCGCAGCATCATCGCTCCGGAGAGGATCATCGCGATGGGATCGGCCTTGCCCTGTCCCGCGATGTCGGGCGCGCTGCCGTGCACCGGTTCGAACACGGCGTACTCCCACCCGATGTTGGCGCCGGGGATCAGTCCAAGTCCGCCCACGAGCCCCGCGCACAGGTCGCTGAGGATGTCGCCGTAGAGGTTCGGCAGCAGCAGCACGTCGAACGCGTCGGGCTCCCGCGCCAGGCGCATCGACAGCTGATCGATCTGCATCTCGCGGAACTCCGCGTCGTAATGGTTGGCCGCCTCCTCGGTCGCGGTCGAGAGGAACAACCCGTCGGAGTAGCGCATCACGTTGGCCTTGTGGCCGACGGTGATGGTCCGGCGGCCGTTCCACAGCGCGTAGTCGAACGCGAAGTACACGATGCGTTGCGTGCCGGCCACCGAGATCGGTTTCACGGTGATGCCGGCGTCCGGTCGCACGGACAGGCTCGCCAGGCGCTCGAGCTCGCGCCGCAGAGCCACGGCGTCCTCGCTCCCTCGTTCGAACTCGATGCCCTGATACAGGTCCTCGGTGTTCTCA
>JALYMB010000028.1 GCA_030773935.1 Actinomycetota bacterium
GTACTCGAGGGATATGTCGCGCTGCCCGGCGGAGATCATCGGCCCGAGGTCCGTCTCCTCGTCCAGGGGCGGTCCCACCTTCAGCTCGTCGGTGCGCTTGGCCATGGCCGCGACGAAGTCGTCGTACGCGGAACGCTCGACGAACACCCGGCTCCTGGCGCAGCAGTCCTGCCCGGTGTTGCCGAACACGGACCACACGGAGCGTTCGACCGCCTCGTCCATGTCGGCGTCGGCGAACACCAGGTTCGCGGACTTGCCTCCCAGCTCGAGCGAGACGCGCGTGATGTTCCGCGCGGCGAGGGCCATGATCTTCGACCCCACCTCGGTCGAGCCTGTGAACCCCACCTTGTTCACCCTTGGATCCGTGACGAGGGCGTTGCCGACGGCCGAGCCCGGCCCGGGGAGGACGGACATGGCCTCCGGCGGGAGCCCCGCCTCGACGAGGATCCCGGCAAGGCGGAGTACCGAGAGCGGTGTATAGGAGGCCGGCTTCACGACGATCGTGTTCCCACAGGCGAGGGCCGGCGCGATCTTCCATGTCGCGATCACCAGCGGGAAGTTCCACGGGGTGATGAGCGCGCACACCCCCACCGGCTCGCGGAGGGTCACGTCGAGCCCGGGCGCCTGGATCGGCACGGTCTCGCCGAAGATCTTGTTGGCCGCCCCGCCCCAGTACTCGAGGGTGTTCGCCACGATCCCGATCTCGTCGCGGGCATCCCCGATCGGTTTCCCGGCGTTGCGGGCCTCCAGCCGCGCCAAGTCCTCCTGGCGCTCCCTCACCAGCACGGAAGCCCGCAGCAGCACGCGCCCCCGAACCGTGGCCGGCGTCCTCGGCCAGGGCCCTTCGTCGAAGGCCCGGACCGCAGTGTCGACGGCCAGGCGGGCGTCCTCGGGACCGGCCTCGGCCACCTCGGCCATGGAGGCGCCGGTCCCCGGTTCGATCACGGTGAAAGTCTTGTCCTCGGCGGCGGGCCGGCGCTCACCGCCCACCACCAACAGTTCGGCGATCATCGTTCCTCCCTCGAGACGTGATGCGGGCGCGACACGGGCGCTGCGCGATGATAACCCTCGCCCATGCCCGGGGCCCACCGTCGATCCGGCCGGGAGCGGCTCTCACCCGGGTCAGCCGGTCAGAGCCGGCGATACGTCTGCGGATCCCGATGTCTCGTGGCCCACGTTCGCGTCGACGGACCGCTCGGACGTCTCGGGAACCCAGACCCGCACCATCGTTCCTCCTCCGGGGAGGCTCGAGATCTCGCACCAACCGCCCTGGAGTTCGGCGCGCTCACGCATCGAGCTGATGCCCATGTGACCGCGCGCGCTCACCCGGGGGATCTCGCCCGCGAAGCCGACGCCGTCGTCCTGCACCTGCACGAGCAGACCCCCGTCCTGTTCGGCGATCGTCACCACCACATCCGTTGCCCGAGCGTGTTTGACCACGTTGGCGAGCGCCTCCTGGGCGATCCGGTACGCGACGATGAGCATCTGGCTCGGCGGCCGGGTTCCGAGACCGTCCTCGATCCGATACGTGAAGTCGGGATCCTTCTCTTCGAGGTATTCCCGGAGCGCCGCTCCCAAGCCCTGCTCGTCCAGGATCGGCGGCCGCAACTCGAACAGCAGGTGGCGCATGCTCCGGATGCACGTCTGGACGGAATCCATCAGACGGTCGACGGTCTCGATCTGATCCGGATCCTCAAGCACCCGGCGGAGCAGTTGCAGCCGCATGTTGAGGGCGACGACGCGCTGCACCGGATCATCGTGGACATCCCCCGCGATCCGTTCCCGCTCCTCTTCCTGCGCCGTCACGACGTGCGCGATCAGATCACGCCGGTGTGCGTCCATCTGCTGGAGCTCCCCGACCATCGCCCGCAGCTCCTGCGTCTGCTCGGCGACCCGGCTCTCCAGCGACAGGTTCTGCGCCACGACCTGGTCCCGCAGCTCCCGGATCTCGGACAGTTGTTCCTGGATCGTCTCCATGAGCCAGGTGCCGTGAAGCGCCATGGCGGCGTGGGACGCGAACTGCCGGATCATGGCGATGACCCACCGGTTGATCCGGTCGCTCTCCGGGTGCTCGAGCACCAGGGCACCGAGGCGGAGGCCTCGGTCCGCTAACATCGGGACGACGAGCACGTTCTCCGCGTCGGGCAGGAGCGCCGTCAGACGAGGATCCGCAGCCGGGTCGAGCTTCGCGACGGCAACGACCTCTCTCGTGGCCCACGCGCGAGCGACGACGTCGTCGAGGCCTGGCTCGGGCGGCTCGGTCTCGGCGAGCCCGAGCGTTCCCACCAGCTCCAGGTCGTCCCTCAGAGAGGCCAGCACGGCTCCGCGCGGGAAGCCGTAGGTCGCGCTGAGCCGACCGAGGAGGGTGTCGGCGATCTCGTCCGTCGACGTCAGCTGATCGGCCTCGGCGATCCACTCCGAGAGCTGCTGCAGGTCGATCTTCTGCCTGCGGAGCTCCCGCTCGTTCAACGCGGAGAAGGCCGCGGTGGCGAACGCGACCATCCAGAACCCGCACACCCGGAGGAAGATGACGAGGCCGGCGGCGGATCCTCGCGTCGCTCCGTCCGCGAACGCCCGGTCGGCGACGGGAAGGAAACCTCCGAGGGTCGCCTGGAACAGGAGGAGGTAGAGGAGGGTGTGCCAGAAGGCGATCTTGAGTCCGGTGCGATACGAAGCTGCGAGCGTGACTGCCACGATGTGGGCGTAGATGAAGAACCGGAACGGGCTCTCGGTGCCCCCGGTCATCAGCATCACCCACGCCACGTACAGGCCGTCCAGCAGCAGGGACGCCTGGAGGAGACCCAGGATCCGCTCTCTGCCGAGCCGATGGAGGGTTTGGGGAGCCGCCCCGACGACGAGGTACGCGACGGAGACGAGCATGACCGGCATCCGGTGGGGGCCGACGATCGCCGGGACGAGCCACGCGGTCCCGAGCACGGTCAGCGCGAGCGCGGCCCGGACGAGCTCGAGGAAGGCCGCCCGCTCCTGCAGCGGGGCCATCTCCTCTCGCCGAGGACCGCGGATGACCGGCCGGGTCAGGGTCGCCAGACTCATCGGAAGGTCACGACGTCCCCGGTCACGGGAGCCAGGGCGAGCCTCGGCTCCCGGCGATCGAGCCGATCTTGAACGGCCGTGAACAGGAGGACGGCGGCCAGGACGATCAGCAGGGGAAGGGCGATGCCGGTTGCCGCTTCCCGGAGTCTCGTCGCCGCGCCCGGCGTCGGAGCGGATGGGTTGGTGGAACCCTTCCTGTCGGTGGCCGCCCCCAGCAGGAGGCCGCCACCCTCGCGGGCAAGGACGCTCGCACCGCCGATCGTGTGGGCCCGCACACCGCCGCCGGAGGACCCCCCACCCTGGTTCCCATTCCCGTCGCCCCGTCCGCCGCCCGGTCCGTCGTGGTTGCCCCCGCCCGGCCCCCCGCCGCCACCCCCGCCCGGGGGTTCCCCGGGACCGATCAGGCC
>JALYMB010000029.1 GCA_030773935.1 Actinomycetota bacterium
GGCGAACACCGTGACGTCGTCGCCGTAGCCGTGAGGGCCCACGTACCCCTTCGCGAAGCCGTGCGCGGAGAAATCCCCTTCGTCGAACCTGCGCACGACCGCCGGAAAGTGCAGCCGGGCGAGCTTCTTCTCGCTCACCTCGCGATCGCCCGGCACGAGGACCGCTACGGTCCGGCCGCCGATATCGAACAGGACGTTCTTCAGCGTGCGCTCCGGCGGGACGCCCAGCTGCGCTACCACGAGGTCGATCGTGGCGGCGCCCGGCGTGTCGACCTCGACCAGCGGCTCGGCCGTCTCGTCGGCCGGCTCGGGCGGCGCGGGCGTCGCGGCCTCCGTGTCGGCGAGGTAGTCGCCGTTGCGGCACCGCACGTACAGGTCCTCGCCGACCTCGGCCACCGCCATGAACTCGTGGTTCACGCCACCCCCGATGCTGCCCGGGTCGGCCTCGACGACCACGTACTCGAGCGAGCACCGATCGAAGACCCGCTCGTAGGACGCGTACATGATCCGGTAGGACTCGCGCAGGCCCTCCTCGTCCCGATCGAAGGAGTACGCGTCCTTCATGAGGAACTCCCGGCCGCGCAGGAGGCCGAAGCGGGGGCGCTGTTCGTCCCGGTACTTCCACTCGATCTGGTAGAGGTTCATCGGCAGGTCGCGATAGGAGGCGGACTCACCGGCCACCAACGGAGCGACCACCTCCTCGTGGGTGGGGCCAAGCATCATCTCGCGGCCGTGCCGATCCGCGAGCTTGAACACCTCGTCTCCGTAGACCTGCCACCGCCCGGTCTGCTTCCAGGGCTCCGCGGGCAGCACGATCGGCATCCGGATCTCCTGGGCGCCGGCGGCATCCATCTCCTCCCGCACGATCGCCTCGATCTTGCGGATCGTGCGAACCCCCAGCGGCAGCGTCGTGTACACGCCGGCCGCAACCTTGCGAACGAACGCCGCCCGCAGCAGCAGCCGATGCGAGGCGACCTCGGCCTCGGCCGGATCTTCGCGCAGGGTCGGGATGAACAGTCCGGACAGCCTCATCAGGTCCCAGAGGATACCGATGCGCGAACCTGGCGCGGACGGCGCCCCGGAGCCCTCCCGCCTCGTGGGGGCCGGGTCTCGACACGCGCGTTGACGTGGGGCGCCCGGAATGGCCAGAATCACCTCCCATGGACGCACGTGGCATGACCTGGGTCTGGCGCCGGGCTCACTGAAGCCCGGAGGCACCCGCGTCCAGCGTCGACCACAGACCGCACCACGCGATCGAACCCCGGGCATCAGGAAGCCGGGGTTCGTTGTCCTTGCGGCCCCTGATCAGGAACGCGACATCGGAGGGATCAATGGTGGAGAGCACACTCCAGATCCAGCCCGGCAGGGAGGCGTTCGCGGCGCTTGCCGGGGAACGGCCGCTCGCGCCGGTGTGGGCGGAGCTCCTCGCCGACGTTTCCACCCCCGTGGGCCTCTTCCCGGCCGTTGCCGGCGACGGCCCCGCGATCCTGCTGGAGAGCGTGGAGCGCTCCGAGCGCTGGGGACGCTACTCCTTCGTCGCGGGGGATCCGGCGGCCGTCGTCGTCGCGGAAGCAGGTGGCGTAGAGATCAGGGACGTGGTGCGCGAGCTCCCGTGGGCCGTGCCCGCGGCCGCCACACCGCCGCGCCAGGCGCTCGCCGCGATCGCGAGATCGCTCGCCGCGCCGCGCGTGCCAGAGCTCCCGTCGCTCACCGGCGGGCTGATGGGCTACCTGTCGTACGAGTCAGCCTCGCTGCTTGACGGCCATCCGGCACCCGACCCCGACGGCGCGCCCTGCCCGCCGATCGGGCTCATGGTGATCGACCGCGCCGTGGTGTTCGACCACTGGCGGCAGCGGCTGCTCCTGGTCGCGCACGCACCCGCCGGCGGCTACGACGCTGCGGTGACCGCGCTGGAGGAGCTGGCCGCCCGGCTGGCCTCGGCCTCGCCGCCACCGCTCGCGCCGGTAGGCGGGCCCGACGGAGCCGGCAACGAGGGGCAGACGAACATGTCGGACGACCGGTACCGGGAGATCGTGGCTAGGTTCAAGGAGCACATCCTCGCCGGCGACATCTTCCAGGCCGTGCCGTCGCGCCGCGTCTCGTTCCCGGCGCCCGATGGCGGCTTCCCGATCTACCGTCGGCTGCGCGTATCGAACCCGGCGCCGTACATGTTCTTCGTGCGGATGCTGGGGATGGAGCTGGCGGGATCCTCACCTGAGCCGCTGGTCCGGGTGGAGGGCCGCCGGGTCACCGCCCGGCCGATCGCCGGCACCCGGCCGCGCGGCAACAGCGAGGTGCGCGACCGGCTCCTCGAGCACGAGCTGCTCGCCGACCCCAAGGAGCAGGCGGAGCACGCGATGCTGGTGGACCTCGCGCGCAACGACATCGGACGTGTGTGCGCGCCCGGGAGCGTCCGGCCGACCGAGCTGATGATCGTGGAACGCTTCTCGAAGGTGATGCACATCGTGAGCACGGTGGAAGGCGAGCTCGCCGAGGATCAGCATCCGCTGGACGCCCTGGCCGTCACGTTCCCGGCTGGGACCGTGACCGGCGCACCGAAGCGACGCGCGATGGAGCTGATCGCCGAGCACGAGCCCACCGCGCGAGGTCCCTACGCGGGCGCGGTCGGCTACCTCACATTCGCCGGCGACCTCGACTTCTGCATCACGATCCGCACGGCGGTCGTCACTGGCGGCCGAGCGCACGTGCAGACGGGGGCCGGCGTCGTCGCCGACTCCGACCCCCAGACCGAGCTGCGCGAGACACAGGCCAAGGCAGCGGCGCTCCTGCCAGCCGTCGCGCCCGCGCGGGAAGGAGCCGGCCGATGATCCTGGTCGTCGACCACTACGACAGCTTCACCTACAACCTCGTACAGCTCGTGGAGTCGCTCGGCCACGCCGCGGAGGTCGTGAAGTCCGACGCCGAGCCGGCCGCCTCGCTCGTCGAGCGCATCCCGGCCGCGGTGATCCTGTCGCCCGGGCCCGGCCGACCCGAGGACGCGGGCTGCTTCACCGAGCTCCTCGATCTGCTGCCACCCGAGACGCCCGTGCTCGGCGTCTGCCTGGGGCATCAGGCGATCGGCGTGGTGTGCGGCGCCCGGGTCGATCGCACGGCCCCGGTGCACGGGAAGGCGTCCCAGGTTTTCCACGAGGGCCACGGTATCCTCGCCGGCGTCTCGAACCCGTTCGACGCCGGCCGGTATCACTCGCTCGTCGTGGAACGTGACGACCTGCCTGCGGAGCTCCAGCTCACGGCGTGGACCGAGGACGGGCTCGTGATGGCGGCACAGCATCGCGACCTTCCACGGTTCGGGGTGCAGTTCCACCCCGAGAGCATCCTCACGCCGGAGGGTCCCACGATCGTCGAGAACTTCCTGGCGCTCCTCGATTGACCGAACGGCGTTGCCATGCCCCAGCACTACGGGGCGAGGTCTCCCGCGACAGACGCGCCACCATCCGCATCCGGCCACACGCTAGGATGCCCGCGGCGAGATCGGACGAAGGATCACGATGACGGGGATCGAGCGGGATTTCACGCGCAGCGTCCGCGACTTCGGCGAGAAGGTGCGCGCCGTGGGCGATGGCCAGTGGACGAACGGAACGCCCTGCAGCGAGTGGGACGTCCGCGCGTTGGTCAACCACCTCGTGAACGAGGCGCTCTGGGTGAAGCCTCTCCTGGAGGGCCAGACGATCGAGGAGGTCGGCGACCGCCTGGACGGCGACCTGCTGGGTGAGGACCCCAAGGCTGCGTTCGACCGGGCGGCCGCCGAGGCGCTGGCGGTTGCGGCCGAGCCCGGCGCCGTCGGCCGCATCGTGCACATCTCGTCCGGCGACGCCCCTGCCGGCCAGTACCTGGGGCAGCTCTTCGCCGACTTCGTGGTGCACGGGTGGGACCTCGCGCGCGGGATCGGCGTCGACGACACGATCGACGCGGGGTACGCGGCCGCGATCTACGAGCAGATGAAGCCGATGGAGAACGCGATGAAGTCCTGGGGCGTGTACGGAGACAAGATCGACGCGGCCGGAGACGCCGACGTCCAGACGAGGCTGCTCGCGCTGTTCGGGCGCGCGCAGTAGCAGCGGTTAGCCCGGAGCCCGGCAGCCGGCCCCGTACGCGAACGCTCCGGAGTCGGGCGAGACCTTGCACGCCGATTCGTCGACGGCGACGAACGCGCTCGCCGGCACCGACTTGAGCTGGCCGAGAAGAGCGTCGGTCCACCGCTCGTCGGTGGTCCCTTGGAAGTACCAGTTCGAACCGTTGTCCGCGACGATCATGCCGTAGCGTTTCATCGCGCGCAGGACGACCCTCGCGTCGGCGCTGAAACCCGCGAGCCCGAAACCGATGCGCAGCCGGAACCGCGCCCCCATGGGCGGGCAGCTCGGATCGGCAACGCCTGCCTGATGCCGGGCCGGCCAGAGGTACCGCCGCGTCGTGCAGTCCACGGTGAACCGGATCGCGTGGTCGATCCCACCCGCCGCCACCTCGTCGTACCGCACGAGACCGGGGAGGATCGGAAGCCCGGCCGCGTCCGCGCTGGTTCAGCCGCGGGGCCGCAGCTCGTTGGACCCGAGATGGAATACCGCGCCACTGCCCGCATCGGGGTCCCCACGGTTCCAATGGGCGTCGTAGAGCTCGGACAGGGTGCACGTGTCCGTGTTCACCATGAGCGCGTGCTCGTCGGATCCGCCTTCGACCTGGATGTCGGGTCCGAACGGATACGGACCGGGGTCGCTCTCGTCCGCATATCGGAAATCCACGTCCACCGTTTCGTGTGAACCGTCCACCACGTCGTACGGCAGGCCGTACGGCGCTCCGCCGAAGTCCGGGTGCAGGAGCGTGGTGCCGGCGTGAGCCGAACGCATCCACGCCCTCGACCTCGGGTGCACCGGCAGGTTCGACACGTTCATGTTCCAGACGTTGTTCGCGGGGAAGACCTCGCACGTGGTTCCGGGAACGGGAGCCGCGCCGACCGGCGAGGACACGGCGAGGGCAGCCAGCACCACCAGCGACGACACGACCGCGAACCCCTTCATCCTTCGGTGGTATCGGCACCCGGCGGGGATACGCTTAGCCGCCGATGACGACGAAGCCGGATACGCCCACCGGGTTCGCGGCGGAGATCCGCACGGTGGTGCTGCTGTCGGTATCCGCCGCGGTGCTGATCCTGTTCCTCGCACAGGCCCGCGCCGGCAACGTCGGTGGGCCCGACGTGTTCAGGTTCCTCCGCGTGGCGGGGGTCGCGGGACCATGGCGGCGCGTGCCGATCGAGTACGCGCCGGGCGAGCTCCTGCTGATCAGAGGGCTGTTCGACACCGGCGCCGTGGAGACGGCCGCGACCCGCCTCGCGCTGGCGGCCTTCGCAGCCCACGTC
>JALYMB010000030.1 GCA_030773935.1 Actinomycetota bacterium
TGGGCGTCGCGGTGTTCCACGGCTTCGACGAGGCGATGGACCTGGCGAACGGCCACGGGTACGGGCTGTCGAGCAGCATCTACACCACCGACCCGCTGCACGCGTTCCGGTTCCGGGAGCGGGTGTCGGCCGGCATGGTGAGCGTGAACAACTCCACCAGCGGCGCCGAGGCGCACCTGCCCTTCGGCGGCAACGGTCGCAGCGGCAACGGCAGCCGGCAGTCCGGGATCTGGGTGCTGGACCAGTTCACGCGCTGGCAGGCATTGAACTGGGACTACTCCGGCCGCCTGCAGAAGGCCCAGATGGACGTCGCCGACGTCGAGGCGGACCCGGACTACCGCCTGCCGGATCGACCCCGCCTACCCAGTCGGTGAGGGCGTAGCTGTGGGCGTGACTGTCGGCGTGAGGGTCGGCGTGAGGGTCGGCGTGACGGTGGCGCTCGTGCCCGAACCCGCCGCGGCGGCGGCCAGGTCGTTCGCCTGCTTGACCAGCGCCTGTGCCTGGGCCAGCTCGTCCTGATAGGTCGCGAGGTCGCCCGCCTTCAACGCGGCGTCGGCGGCCGCGAAGTGATCGAGCGCCTCGGCCAGGAGCTGGGCGACCGTCCGACCCCCGGGCTGCTGGCCGCCACCGGTGGGCGGCACGCCGGTCACGGCGGCCGCCAGCGCGCCGTCGAACGTGTCACTGACGCCAACGACGCCGCCGTTCACCACCAGCACGCGCTTCAACTCGGGGATCGCGTCGGTCTGGTTCGAACGGACGTACACGGGCTGCACGTAGAGGAACGAGTTCCCAACCGGGATCGCCAGGAAGTCGCCGAAGATCACGCGCGAGCCTCCCGTGCCAAGCAGCGAGCGCTGCTGCGAGAAGGTCGGGTCCTGGTTGATCTGGCTGAACACCTGACTGGGTCCCAGGATGTTGCGGCCCTCGGGGAACGAGTAGGCCACCAGGTCGCCGTACACGCCGGGGTCGGCTTTCGCGGCCATCCACGCAACCAGGTTCTGCCTGGACTGCGGCACGAACGGCATGACCAGCACGAACTGTTCCGTCGACTCGCCGGGAAGCGTCATCAGCAGGTAATAGGGATGCAGCGGGGCGGTGGCTGCGGTCTGATCGGGGACGGTTGCGTCGTTGGAGGCGTTCGCCGGGATCGTGGGGTCGTTGGGGATCTGCCAGCGGTTCGTCTTCTGATAGAACACCGCCGGATCCGTCACATGATAGTTGGCGAACTGGAAGGCCTGCACCTGGAAGAGGTTCTCCGGGTAACGGAAGTGCTCCTGCAGCGAGAACGGCGCGTCGGCGAGCGACTGGAACATGCCGGGGAACGCGTTGGACCAGGCGTGGATGATCGGCTCCTCGAGGTCCGCGTAGTACGTCACGGTGCCGTCGTAGGCGTCCACCGTCACCTTCACCGAGTTGCGGATGTAGTTGGCGCTGCCGGTCAGATGCACCTCGGCGCCGGGATCCGTGGCCTCGGCCAGATCCACCGACTGCGAGTAGGGGTACTGATCGGTCGTGGTGTAGGCGTCCCATATCCACACCATCCTGCCGTCGACGATGGCGAGGTAGGGATCGGCGTCGAACTTGAGGAAGGGCGCGGCCAGATGCGTTCGGCTCTCGATGTCGCGGTTGATCAGGATCTTGCTGTCGCCGGTGATCTGCCCGGAGATCAGCAGGTTGATGTCACCCTCCCGGATCGCGAACAACGCTCGCTGCAGGATCCCGCCGATCGTGATCCCGCCCTTTCCCGCGTACGGCTGGGGATCCGGAGCACCGTCGTAGTCGAGCTCCGGCGTACCGGTGTTGACGACCACGAACGGCACGTCGTGGTTCTCGCCGTAGTACACGCGGGGCTGATCCGGCAGCGGCTCGCCCACGGGCGGGATGTTCTTCAGGGTGAAGTCGGGGATGCCCTCGGCGGTGGCGGCGTTGGCCTCCGTGGCGACCGCGCCGTACCCGTGCGTGTAGACCAGATGGGTGTTCTGCCAGGTCCGGCTGCCCTCGGGGATCTCGCTCTGAGCGACCTCGCGCGCGGCGACCATCAGGACCCGGCGTTGCCCGCCGATCGAGTAGCGGTCCACGTCCACGTCCTCGAAGTCGTAGAACTGCTTGATCCGCTGCAGCCCCTGGAAGTTCTGTTGCAGGACGCCGGGACGCCACAGCCGCACGTTGTCCACCGTGTCGGGGTTCGCGCTGACCTCCTCGGGCGTGACGAGCGTGTCGACCGGCCGCTCCGTCACGTCGAGGCCGTCCAGTCCGAACGCGAAGCGCGTGGCGGCGATGTTGTCGGCGATGTAGGGCTCTTCGCGCTGCTGTTCCTGCGGCTTGACGCGGAACTGCTGCACGAAGGTCGGGTAGGCGGCGCCCAGCAACACCGACACCAGGGCCAGCAGCCCGACCGCGATCACCGGCAGGCTCCAGAGGCGAACGCGGATATTGATCAGGAACAGCGCAGCGCAGATCAGCGCCACGACCCACAGGAAGGTGAGCGCTGGCAGCTGTGCCTTCACGTCCGTGAACGACGCCCCCTGCACGGCACCGCGCGTGGAGGTGAGCAGGTCGAAGCGTCCCAGGTAGTACCCCCAGGATTTCGCCAGCATGATCAGGGCCAGCAGGACCGAGAGGTGCGCGCGCACCGGCGCGGTCACCTTGTCCTCCCACGCCCGCGCCTGGGGACGGATCCCGCCCCACAGGTAGTGCGCCATGGCCGTCAGGAAGGCCACGCCCACCAGCGACGAGAACAGCCACCCCTGCACGAAGCGCAGCCACGGCAGGGTGAAGACGTAGAACGCGGGGTCACGGCCGAACAGCGGATCCGGCGTGCCGAACGTGATCCCCGACGAGCTTCGCCACAGCAGGAAGGTCTGCCACTTCGCCGCCGCGCCGATCCCGACGAAAAGGGCCAGGACCGCGGCGCCGATCGGCAGGAGCCAGCGCAGGTAGGGATCGACGGTCTGGCGGAACCGCTCCACGATCTCCTGATCGGGGGTGAGCACCCGCGTCTCCGGCACGTTCGAGCGCACGATCAGCAGGTTCACGTACAGCAGACCGAAGAACACCAGCCCGAACACCAACCCCAGCAGCAGCTTCGAGCGGAGCTGCATCCAGAAGACGACGGACAGGTCGACCTCGCGGAACCAGAGCAGATCGATGAAGAAGCGTGACAGCAGGACGAAGGCCAGGGCAAGGAACGCCACGACACCCACGACGACCACCGGCCATCGGCGGGGACGTCCAAAGGTTCCGATCCGAGCCACTCTCGACGCTCCCCCTATCGATCGGCCCCGAGCGCGTCGGGCCCGGGATGCCGGGTCAGCCTAACGCAGGTGTCTGCATCCGGCGGGTCAGGCGGCCGCCGGCGTGGTGTGAGGCACGTCGACGCCCAGGGCCCGGAGGGCGCCGTCGAACGAGGCCACCGGGATCAGCTGCATGGCACCGGGGTCGACGGTCCGGGCCTCCGCGAGATTGTCCTTCGGAACGAGGAACACCTGAGCGCCGACGCTGCGCGCGGCAACGACCTTGTCGGTGATGCCGCCGATGGGTCCCACGGTGCCGTCGAGCTCCATCGTGCCCGTGCCGGCGATCAGTCGCCCGTCCGTCAGATCGCCGGGCGTGAGCAGGTCGTAGAGACCCAGAGCCCACATCATCCCTGCGGAGGGGCCGCCGACGTCCCCGCTGGAGATCTCCACGCCGAAGGGGAAGTTGTTCACCATTGAGATGCCGACCACGGGCCGGTCGGCGCCGGGACACGCGCCCCTGGTCACGGTGACGTCGTGTTGCTCGCCCCCGGCCGAGATGTGGAACGTGAGCGGATCGCCGGGCGCCACGGACTCGATCGCGTGGGATGCATCCGCGACGTCGTTGATCGGCGTCCCGCCGATCGAATCCACCAGGTCACCGGCGAACAGCTCGCCCTCGGCCGGGCATCTCTGGAAGACCGTCTCGATCAGCACGCCGTCGCCGTGATCGTCGGGGTACTTCGTCAGCCGCCCCAGCACGACAGAGGTGGCGGCGATCTTGCTGGTATCCATCTGCGACAGCGATCGCTGCCGCTCCTGGGCGACCGTCAACCCCGGGGGATAGAGGAGGTCCTGGCCCACTACTGCCACGTTCGGGTCCAGCCACCCGATCGTCGCCGTCAAGCCGGTGACCTTCCGGAACGAGACCGTCGTCATGACCAGCTTTCCGGAGTCGTACGTCGGGTGCCCGTCGACCGCGATCAGCGGCACGACCTCCCGAGCCGGACCGGGGCCGACGGAGTAGTACGGCAGCGGGATCCAGGCAGCGGCCAGCAGGACCGCTGCGACGGGGATCCACAGGAGACGGGAACGCTTGCGCATGAGATTCGGTCTGCCATGGTACGGGTGCCGGCGTTTCCGGGGCCGTGGGTGCGGGGTAGGCTGACAGGGCCGAGAGGAGGATCCGTGGACATCGTCGTTGTGCTGCTGCTCGGGCTGGCCGCCGGGGTCGGCGTCTACGCCGTGTCGATGCGGTGGGATCGGCCCGCACCCGCGGTGCGAGGCGAGGGCTTCCTCCCCGAGGAGGAACGTCTGCAGACCGAGGCGCTCCAGGCGTCCGCCGCCGAGGCCGCCATGAGGCCCGCCGCCGGTGGGGCCTACGTACCCTTGGCGACCGGCACACGGTCGACCCAGACACGGTTGCTGGGACTGCTCGGGATCGTGGTCCTGGTTCCGATCGCGGCGGTGACCTTCGCGGTCGCCGCCTACAGCGTGGGTCAGATCGTCGTGGAGACGATCACCCGGTTGGTGGAGAAGGCCAGTACCTGAGGGAAGGACCCCGGACCACGAACGCCTAGCGTCGCCGCACCAGCTGGAAGGACGACTGGTAGTCCCCCAGGTGCTCGAGCATCCGCCCGGCCCCGACCACCACCGTCTCCAGCGGCCGCTCCGTGACATGCACCGGCACCTCGCACTCCTGCGCGAGCAGCATGTCCATCCCGCGCAGCATCGAGCCGCCGCCCGTGAGGAACATCCCCGTCTCCAGGACGTCGTGCGTGAGCTCGGGCGGAGCCTCGGCGAGACAGAGCTTCGCCTCCTCCACGATCCCGCGGATCACCGGTGACATCGCGTGGCGCACCTCGTCCTCCGTCACCTTCACCTCGACGGTGTTGCCGGTGGCCAGCTCGCGTCCCCGCACGAGCGCCGCGTGGCCGGTCTGACCCGGGAACGCCGAGCCGATCGCGATCTTGATCTCCTCGGCGGATCGCTCCCCCACCGCGACCTCGGACGTGAGCCGGATGTGATCCTGGATCGCGGCGTCGAGATCGAACCCGCCCAGGCGCACCGAGCGCCCGGAGACCACCCCACCCATCGAGACCACCGCCATCTCCGAGGTTCCGCCACCGATGTCCACGATCAGGTTGCCCACGGGCTCGTGGATCGGCAGGCCCGCCCCGACCGCCGCCGCGAGCGGCTCCTCCACCAAGGTCACGCTCTTCGCGCCGGCGAAACGGACGGCCTCCTCGACCGCGCGGCGCTCCACCTCGGAGCTGTGCGAGGACACGCACACCAACACGCGGGGACGCGGGAATCTCGACGCCGCGGCGCGCCGAACGACGACCTCGATCATCCGCTGTGTGATGTCGTAGTCGGTCATGACCCCGCCCCGGAGCGGCCGCACCGCCTCCACGTTGCCGGAGTCGCCGCCGATCATCTCCCAGGCCGCCGCACCCATCCCCAGCACCTCGCCGGTCCCTCCGTGCAGGGCCACCACCGTGGGCTCCTGGAACACGATGCCCTCGCCGACCCGGTACACGAGGGTGGTGGCGGTACCCAGGTCGATCGCGAGGTCCCGCCCCATGTCAGCTCCCCATCACCCAGTGGGTCTCGCCGGAACGAAGACCCTCCTTCTTCCAGATCGGGACGTCATGCTTCAAGCGCTCGATCGCCTGGCGGCACGCCTCGAACGCCTCGGCACGATGGGCGGCGCTCACGGCAACCACGACGCTGGCCTCGCCGATGGCCAGTTCGCCTGTTCGATGCAGGACGGCCACGCGCCGGAGCGGCCACGTCCGATGGAGCTCTTCACCGATCTCGGTGAGACGGCGTACGGCCAGATCGTCCCACGCCTCGTAGGTCAGGCCGGTGACCTCACCCTGGTCGGAACGATCACGCACCGTGCCGACGAAGACGCACGTGCCGCCGGCGCCGGGATCGGCGACGGCAGCCAGGGCCGAGTCCACAGACAGCGGTTCAGGGGTGAGGAGGACCAGCAGGGCATCGGACACGGCGCCCATTGTAGGAACCTTGGGACACGGCGGCCCTGTTGGGCGACCCACCTACAATGGTTGGCATGTCCGAGATCCCCGGCGTGCCGGAGGGCTTCGACCCCGAGGCGTTCGCCGATACCCCGCTGTTCCGCGAGATCCAGCGCGTCCTGTCCTCCTCCTCGGGACCGGTGAACTGGGAGCTTGCACGGCAGATCGGCATCGCGGGCGCCCAGGACGGCCACCAGGATCCCACGCCCTC
Organism: Actinomycetota bacterium; assembly: GCA_030773935.1. Taxonomy (GTDB): domain Bacteria; phylum Actinomycetota; class UBA4738; order UBA4738; family HRBIN12; genus JALYMB01. The sequence goes on from JALYMB010000030.1 coordinate 6,486, forward strand.
CGACGAGGATCGCCACGACGTCGAGGAGGCGGTCCGCGTCGCGGAGTTGCAGGTGGCACGGTTCACCGGGCTCGAGCCGCCCCACGACGTCCCCGTCGTGCGCCCGGTGCGGCGTGCGGAGTGGGTGAGCGCCGCGATCGAGAGCCTCGGCACGCTGATCGAGCCGGCCGCGAGCCGCGCGGGCCGGGCGATCGAGCAGGTCGCGCAGGCCGGTGCGGCCGGTCTGCCCGAGGAACAGGCCGCCGCGTTCGGGGGCGGCGCCATGCTGGCCCAGCTCTCGCCCCTGCTGATGGGCGCCCAGGTCGGCTCCGTGCTCGGGTACCTGGGCCAACGAGCGTTCGGTCAGTTCGACGTCCCGGTGCCCCGCGCGGGCGCCGGCTCCCTCCTGTTCGTCACGGCCACGATCGAGGCGTTCGAGCGCGACTGGAGCCTGGACCGGACCGAGTTCCGCACGGCGGTCGCCCTGCACGAGGTGGCGCACCGCTTCGAGTTCAGCCGGCCGTGGGCGCTCGCCCGCTTCCGGGAGCTGCTGGAGGATTTCCTGTCCACGCTTCAGCTGGACACCGAGGCGCTCCGGCAGAGGATCGAGGGTCTGGACACCGCCGACCCCGAGGCGATGCAGCAGCTGATGGAGGGCGAGGAGGGGCTGTTCGGCACGGTGCTCGATGACGAGCAGCGGATCAAGCTCGGCCGCATCCAGGCGTTCATGGCCGCGTCCGAGGGATGGGCCGACCACGTGGCGGCGGCGATCGGCGCCGAGCTCCTGCCGAGCCAGCGCATGATCGAGGAGGCGGTGCGCCGCCACCGCGAGGCCGACGCCGCCGACCCGGTGTTCGAGCGACTGCTGGGCGTGGAGATGAAGCGGGAGCAGTACGTCGCGGGCAGAGTGTTCTGCGACCGTGTCGCGGAGCTCACCGACGAGGCCACGCTGGGGCGTATGTGGCAGGACGCGGAGAGCATGCCGTCGCTCCCCGAGGTTTACGAGCCGCGCCTGTGGCTTGCCCGCACCGTGTAGCGCCGGCTAGGGGTTACAGGCGACGAGGGTGTCACCGTCCGGCCCGGGTCCTTGGCAGGTGTCGCTGCCTTGCCCGCCGTTGAGAGTATCCACCCTCCGGTCGTTGGAAGGGCCCCTCAGGGTGTCGCCTCCGGCGTCGCCGCCCAGGATGTCGGTGCCGTCGCCGCCGTTCAGTCGGTCATTGTCGACGCCGCCGCTCAGGGTGTCGTCGCCGGAACCGCCGAACAGGCGATCGTTCCCCGCGCTGCCGGTCATGGTGTCGTTGCCGCTGCCGCCGGTCAGGCGGTCTCTCCCTGCGCTGCCGGTCATGGTGTCGTGGCCGCGGGCGCCGGTCATGATGTCGTGGCCGCGGCCACCGGTCATGGTGTCGTTGCCGAGGCCACCCCTGATCGTGTCGCCGAGCGCCGTGCCGGTGATGGTGTCGTTTCCGGCGTTGCCTCTGATCGTCTTGCCGGGGGTCGCGCCTCCACAGTCGATGGTGTCATCACCGGTCGTTCCGGTCACGGTCGTCGCGGTCTGCGTCACGCCGAGGCCCACGACGCAGTCGACGGCGGCGTAGGCGACGGGCACGCCCATGGCCAGAACCACGATGCCGGCGAGCGTGCCTGCGAGGATCCCACCGCGGATCCGCTGGTGACGAAGCTGGTGCATGATCTTCCCCCTCTGGGAGGCGCCGAGTTGTCGGAACGTTCTGGTGGGGTGCCTCCCACGCGAACCCTATCGTCGTTCAACACGAGGGAGCAAACTCGAGCCACGCTTGGCTCGCGACCTCGTCTGAGGACCAGCGCCTCCGCATCGCACCCCGAGTGAGGGTCCGGTATCCTCTCCGCCCGATGGAGCTCGTCGCCGGACTCGCGGCCGACCAACGCGTCTGGGACGCCTATGGGGAGAACGCCCCGGGCGGCATCTATCTGCTGGGCCAGCCCGCGCGCGCCCTGCCCTTCGTGGTGATGCGGTCGTGGAAGGCGCCCAACGGCCTCGTGGCCGAGGAGCTGCGGCTCATCGCCCCCTCCGGCCGTACGGTGTATCGC
>JALYMB010000031.1 GCA_030773935.1 Actinomycetota bacterium
GGGGGTGGGGCGGATGACTGGCTGAGGGCCATCCACCGGGGGTTCTGTGCTCAGTCCTGGCTGTTGTCGTCGGCGGTGTCGCCCTGGACGGAGTCGCCGGAGCCGGTCTGGCCGGATTCGTCTCCGCCCTGGTCGTCGTTGTTGTCGCCCTGGTCGTCGTTGTTGTCGCCCTGGTCGTTCTCACCCTGGTCGTCGTTGTTGTCGCCCTGGTCGTCGGAGACGGCGGACCCATCGTTCGGGTCGGACGCATCCGTCTGGTCGGTCTCGCCCTGGTCGTTGTTGTCGCCCTGACTGTTCTCGCCCTGGTCGTCCGCGTTCCCCGACTGATCGTCGGCCACGGCGGTGTCGTCGACGCCCTGATCGTCGGCGCTCACGGCGGGTGCCGGTGCCGGCGTCCGCGGTGCGGCGGGGGATCCGGCGTGAGCGGTCGCCAGCCCCGCCCCCAAGATCACGACCGTCGCGCTCGCGAGGATCGACAGGACCGTTCGCCTGGAGAGCTTCATGTGCACACCCTTCTGTCGGTAGCCCGGCTCCCTCGTGGAGGCCCGTGGCGTTGCGTCCCCGCCTCGCGGCGGGTTTGCCCTTGTCGAGGTTCCTATCCGCCGGGAAGCCCGAAATGTACGCGCAACGTCAGCTTTCCTCGGCCCCACCATCGGTGGCCTGCCTGTCGGCCGGCTGGTTGTCCTGATCCCCGCCGTCTCCACCCGAGCTCTGACCGTCCGACCCCTGGCCATCGGACCGCTGGTCCTGGGACCCGCCGTCACCGGCGCTGGGGTCTCCTCCGGAGCTCTCGGAGGACCCGTCCTGGTCATCGCCGGGTCCGGCGCTCTCCGAGGAATCGCCGCTCTGATCGTCCCCGTCCGCACTCCCGGGCTCGTGGCTTGCCGTTGCGACCGGCTCGTCGACGCCCCGACCCTCGCCGGGCGTGCCCGGGTGGCCGCGATCGATGGTCGACATGGGAGGGGGTGGCGAAACGGAATCGGCGCCGAACAGGCGACCCACCCCGTGCGCCAGCCCGGAGACACCGTCGCGCACTCCCGGCATCGCCACGGCCATCGATGCGGTGAGCAGGACCGCCGCCGCCGCGAGCAGGAGCACCCTTGAGCTGCGCCGCTGGGCCGGCCGCGCCCTATCGGGAAGCTGCCGGAGCATCCGCTCCATCGCCGCCTCCGCGTCGGGCGCCCCTTCGTCGGCGATCGCCGAGAGCCGTTCGTGCAGCGCGACCAGGGTCTCGACGGCCGTGTCGGGGTGCAGTCGCTTGAGCTCCTCGGGGGAGATCTCGCCTGCCTCCCACCGTCCGAGGTCCCGGTCGAGACTCATCGTTCCTCCAGGTGGGTCCGAAGGGCAGAGAGGGCTCGCCATTGCTTCGCGTTCACCGCACCGGTCGAGATGCGGAGCGCCCCGGCCACCTCCGGGTTCTTCATGCCCAGGAGGAACTTCAACTCGATCACCTGTCGTTGCTCGGCAGGCAGCTTCGCGAGCGCCTCGGCGATCATCAGGTTGTCATCTCCTGAGAAGGGTGAGGCGCGATCGGGCAAGCGGTCCGAGGGGACGGTGCGGATCCGCCGGCGGATCTCGTCGGCGACCACGTGCCGGGCGATGCCGTACAACCACGCGACGAACGGCGCTCCGGTGTCCCGGTACCGCGGCAGGGAGGACCAGGCGCGAACGAAGACGTCCGAGACGGCGTCCTCGTGATCGGCGCCGAGGTGGAACCGGACCATGCGCGTGATGGCCGCGTGATGGAGCCGGTAGAGCCGTCCGAACGCATCCTTGTCGCCTTCCCTCGCCGCCATGACCAGGCCGGGGACGGCGTCGATCGAGCGGACGTCCGCGAGCCTCTCATCAACTACATCGCGCGAGATCGACGGAATGATCGGGGAGGTCTGCGGAAATGGCATGGCAGAAGAGGAGTGCGCGTCGCGCATGGCGGAGTCATCGGCATCGGCGCTCACGGGCTTGACCGTGTCCGGGTTCGCGAACGTGCTCGCCGAACGCAGACCGGCCCTGATCTAGGAGGTCCTGCGTGCCTCCAGGCGCTCGACCATGCCGCCCCGTGAGCGGTCCGACGCCTCGATGTCGAAGCCGGCGGCCTCGACCTGCAGCAGCGGTCGCCGCGTCAGCTCCCCGCCGATCCGCCTCGGGCTCCGCTCCATCAGGCGCTGGATCCAGAGGATCGGCCTCAGCGAGCTGCGGATGTGATCGACCAGGATCAGCCGCCCGCCGATCTTCAGCACCCGGTGCATCTCGCTGATCGTCTGCACCAGATCCGGCACGCTGCACATCGCATACGTCGAGACGACGGTGTCGAACGTCGAATCTGCGAACGGCAGCTCCTGGGCATCACCCAGGGCCAGCCCGACCGGCCTGCCCAGCTCCACCGCCCGGTGCCGTGCGACCGCGAGCATCTCCGGGCTGAGGTCGACACCCGTGACGACGGCACCGGCCGGATACAGCGGCAGATTGAGGCCCGTGCCGACCGCGACCTCGAGCGTCGAACCGGTCGCCCTCGAGCAGGCCCAGCTCCGATGCCCCGGCCCGAAGACCCACCGATCGAAGAACGCCGCCTCCCGGTCGTACCTCTCGGCCTCCTCGCGGTACTCGGCGCGCCGGAGCTCGTTCCCGCGTGCCCGCTCGTCGGGCGAGAGGCGCTGGTCGCTCATCAC
>JALYMB010000032.1 GCA_030773935.1 Actinomycetota bacterium
GGCCCGAAGCGGGCCCGAGCCCGGCCAGATCGTCGTGGCCTTCCCGTGGCGACGACGCGGGACGGCGGAGGCCCTGGGACGGGCGGTCGCGGAGGCCATGGACGGGGTTCTGCGCCGCTCCCCCGCACGGCTGATCGCCGAGGTCGGCGCCCGGGTCCGTTCGAGCGACCCCGGCGACGAGCCCACCGTCCCCGATCCCACCGTGCCCGTGATCCAGGTCACGGGCACGAACGGCAAGACCACTGTGACCCGGCTGCTCGCCCACCTGGTCCGGGCGTCGGGCCGCGCGGTGGCCTACTCCTCCACCGACGGCGTCTACGCAGGCGACGATCTGGTTCAGGAAGGCGACTACTCCGGCTTCGGAGGGGCGGAGATGGCGCTGGCGCAGGCGCCCGATGTGGCGGTGCTGGAGACCGCCCGCGGGGGGATCCTCCTCCGAGGGATCGGCGTTCTCCACAACGATGTGGCCGTGGTGACGAACGTGAGCGCCGATCACCTGGATCTGCACGGGATCCGGAGCGTGGACCAGCTCTCCGAGGTGAAAGCCACGATCACGAGGATCACGCGCCCCGACGGGTGGGACGTGTTGAACGCCGACGACCCCCGCGTGCTGTCCATGCGGCGGCGCATCACCGGCCGCCCGTGGCTGTGCTCCACCGATCCCGATCACCCCGCGCTCCGCGAGGTCCTGGCCGAGAGAGGGCGGGCGATGACTGACCTCGACGGCGTGCTCACCTGGCTCGAGGGACGGCGGAGCCATCCCCTCGTCCCGCTGCTGGACGTGCCGGTCACGATCGCCGGGATCTCCACGCCCAACATCCACAACGCGATGGTCGCAGCGGCGGCCGCCCTCGGCATCGGCCTGCCCGAGCGGGCGGTGATCCGGGGGCTGAGGACCTTCGTGATGGATGCGGAGCACAACCCGGGCCGGGCCAACCTGTTCCGGCTGGACCGGCGCATCGTCGTGATCGACTACGCCCACAACGAGGCCGGGATGCGTGGCCTCACCGAGATCTGCGACGGCCTGCGGCGCGGGGGCCGTCACGTGTGGCTCACCTTCGACGCCGCCGGCGACCGCACGGACGCGCTGCTGCACGACTTCGCCTACCGCGCGGCACGAGGCGCCGATCACGTCGGGATCGCCGAGCTCACGCGCTACCTTCGTGGCCGCGACCCACAGGATGTGATCGACCGGCTCACGGCCGGAGCCGTCGACGGAGGCGCGACCGAGATCCCCGTGTACGGCGACGAGGTCGCCGCGCTGGGCGCCATGATGGCGTCGTCACGACCCGGTGACGTCGTGGGCGTGACGGCGCTGGGGCAGCGGCCCGAGCTGTTCGCGTGGCTCGACGCCCACGGAGCCGAACGCCTCACCCCCGGCGTGGTGCGGCGGCTGGTGGCCGCGGTCCGACGGGGCCGCGAGCCGGCGCCGCATTGACGGGCACGGTCACCGCTCCGACGCGCACGCAAGGCATAGAGCGGTCCACGGCCGGGCCTCCAGTCGTTCCTGGGAGATCGTCGACCCGCAGCGGTCGCAGACGCCGTAGGTGCCCTCGTCGAGCTTCGCGAGCGCCCGCTCCACGTCGGCGAGGGTGGCGGTGAGCGCGTCGGCCTGTCCCACACGCTCGATCCGCGAGACGGCCTCGTTGGTTCCCTCGCCCACTCGCTTGCCGAAGCCGATCGTGGCGTTCGGGTCGCGCGTGACCTTGGTGAGCGTGGCCAGCTCCGTCCGCAGTTCGTCCTGCCGCTCCTCGAGCGCGGTGCGGATCGATGCGGTATCCATCTACGGGATCAGGTCGGGATCGCCACCGGCCCCCATGCCGCCGTCCTCGCTGACTCGAAGGATCGTCGGTGATGCCACGCCGCGGCGCCGCTCAAGCTCCTTGAGGACCTCGGTGGCGTAGTCGACGCACAGCACCACCAGATCGCCGGGGCGGGAGCGGTCCAGCGCACGCCGCACGGCCTCCATCTCGTCCAGCACCACGTCGACGCTCCCCGCCCGCACCCCATCGTGGCCGATCTGCTCCCGCACGCCGTCCACGATGAGGCTCGCGGTCTCGCCACGCTCGCGGCCGCGGGAGTGCACGTCCTCGCGCACGATCACCTCGTCGAAGTACTTCGCGGCCACCCGACCGAGCTCCTTCATGTCCTCGTCCCGACGGTCGCCGGCGGTCGCCACGACCGCCACCCGCAGGTTCGCCGCCCAGCTCAGCTCTCCCGGGCGCGTCGTCCTGGGAGCGTCGGCCACCAGCCGCTCCACGAAGTCGCCGAGCGTCTCCAGGCCCGCCGCGTTGTGGGCGTAGTCGAGGATCACCTTCACACCCTCCAGGTCGAACACGTTCAGCCGCCCCGGTGACTGGTAGATCGAGGTGGAGAACGAACGCAGCCCCTGCCGGATGTCGTGGAGATGGGCGCCGCCCGCGTACGCGGCTCCCGCCGCCGCCATGGCGTTGGCCACCATCATGCGGGCCTTTCCCTCGAACGTGGAGGGCAGCGTGTGCACCCACGCGATCGGCATGCTCCGGCGCCCCTCGCGGATCACCATCATCTCCCCACGGGGTGAGCGCTCGAGCACCACGGCCTTGCCCCCGCGGCGCACCCAGCGGTCGATGAACTCCTCCGATGCCTGCTTCATCGAGAACAGGATCACGCTGCCGCTGCAATGTCGACGCATGGCCGCCACCAAGGGGTCGTCGGCGTTGAGGACCGCGAACCCGCTGCGCGGCACCGCCTCCACGACCACCTGTTTCACTGCGGCCAGCTGCTCGAGCGTCTCGATCTCGCCCAAGCCCAGGTGGTCGCCGGTGACGTTCAGCACCACGCCCACGTCGTTACGCCCGTAGCCCAGACCCTCTCGAAGGATGCCGCCGCGGGCGACCTCGAAGATCGCCATGTCCACGCGTGGGTTCTGCAGGACCATCTGCGCCGACTTGGGCCCGGCCGCGTCCATACGCTTCACGAGCCGTTCATCGATGTAGATGCCGTCGGTCGAGGTGATGCCGACCTGGTGGCCCATCCCGCGGAAGATGTGCGCGATCATCCGAGTGGTGGTCGTCTTCCCGTTCGATCCGGTGACCGCGATGATCGGGATGCGGCTGGGGGTGCCGGGCGGGAAGAGCAGATCGACCACGGGTTTGGCCACGAACTGCGCCTCCCCCTCGGTGGGATGGGTGTGCATCCGGAAACCCGGTGCGGCGTTCACCTCCACGATCGCGCCGCCGGTTTCGCGCACCGGCTGTGAGATGTCGGGCGCCAGGAAGTCGATGCCCGCCACATCCAGACCCACGACACGCGCGGCCTCCTCGGCGATCTCCACGTTGTCCTCGTGCGCGTCCCACGTGCGATCGATCGAGATGCCGCCGGTGGACATGTTGCCCGTCGCCGCCAGCAGCACGCGTTCACCCTTGGGTGGAACCTCGTCCATCCCGTAACCCTGCTTCTTCACCAGGTCCACGGCGGACTCGTCGACCTTGATCTTCGTGAGCACCTTCTCGTGACCGATGCCGCGCCGGGGATCGAGATTCGTCTTCTCCACGAGTTCCTGGACCGAGCGGCGCCCGTCTCCCACGACGTGCGCCGGCACGCGCTCGGCGATCGCCACCATCTTCCCCCCCACCACCAGAACGCGGTAATCGCTGCCGACCACGAGGCTCTCGACCACCACGACCCCGTTCCGCGCCTGCTTGAGCGACTTCTTGAACGCCGCCCGAACCGCGCGCTCGGTTCGCAGATCCAGGATCACGCCTCGGCCGTGGTTGCCGTCCAGCGGCTTCGTCACCACCGGGAAGCCGATCTTCCTGGCCGCGGCCGCGGCCTCCTCCTCGGAGCGCACGACCTGGCTCCGGGGCACCGGCAGGCCGGCCGAGGCCAGCAGCGCGTTCGTCATCTTCTTGTCACCGGCGATGTCCACTGCGAGCGCGCTCGTCATGGAGGTCATCGTTGCGCGGACCCGCTGCTGGTACCGGCCCTGGCCGAGCTGTACCAGCGACTGGTCGTTCAAGCGGATGTAGGGGATGGCGCGGCTCGCGGCCTCGTCGACGATCGCCTGCGTCGAAGGCCCGAACTGGCGGCGCTCGGCCAGCAGGATGAGCCGTTCCAGCTCCCCGGGGAAGTTGAACCCGGGCTCTGCCTTCACCAGATGGTTCACGAGCTGCACGGCCAGGCGGCCGGCCTCGACACCGACCTGCTCCTCCCAGTACCCGTAGATGACGTTGTAGCGACCCTCCGCGCCGGCGCCTCGGGTCTTGCCCCGCGAGATGTGGGCGCCGGACTCGCGCTGCAGCTCGATCGCGATGTGCTCGGCCACGTGGCCGAGCCACGTGCCGTCCTCCAGTCGTTCGCGGAACCCGCCCCGGTGACCGAGCGAACACGAGT